>DEAY01000233.1 GCA_002348345.1 Verrucomicrobia bacterium UBA2970 | reverse complement strand
ATCGTGGTTCGTCTGGTTGACTTTTTCATGGCCCGGGCTTGAGGCGTCCGTGCCCGGCTTCGCTGGCGTTTGGTTGGCCCGTGGAGGAGGGGGTGAGAGAAGCTTGATTGGGGAAGGTCAGTGGCGGGTTTCTCGAGGGGCTTGATTGGCAGAATGCGATGAAATGATAGCGGGCAAATGAGTGGCTCCAAAGAAGGATCCTGGTCTCGGCGTCGGGCGCTTCAATGTCTTGCGGGTGCGGGAGCGTTGGGGGCCTGGTCCGCCTGTCGCTCGCCGAAAGCCAAGGTTTCGGCGAGACGTTCCAACGCCATCGCCCAGGAGAACGAGCGTCCGGGTACTATCGACTGGATGCTGACCAAGACGGAGGTGGATCCAGCGACAAAGTATCGCTCTCCCCGGGTCGAAGGCTATTGTTCGCGAACGAGTTACCGGGCGGGGGATTCCCTTCGGATCTTTGTGAGTGCCCAACCAGCGGCCATGGTGAAGCTGGAAGTGTTTCGGATGGGGTATTATCAGGGTCGTGGGGGGAGGCGCATGGGGCAATGGGGGCCCGTTCCGGTGAGGACGGGCGAGGACCCGCCGATCGGTCCGAAGCGATTGCGTGATTGTCAATGGAAACCCCGTTTCGAGTGGCCCATTCCAGCGGATTGGTTGAGCGGCGTTTATCTTGGAAAATTGACGTCGATGGAGGGGGGCTGGCAGAGCTACGTGGTTTTTATCGTGAGGGATGACCGTGAATGTGACTATCTCTTTCAGTGTAGTGACTTCACGTGGCAGGCTTACAACCGCTGGCCTGCGCAGTTCTCCCTCTATGACAACGGGGAACACACTTGGTGGTGGGGGGGGAAGGTTTGGGTTTCCTTCAACCGCCCTTACGGAAAGTATTGTCAGATTTTTGATGCGCCCTTGAGCACGGGGTCTGGTGAGTTCCTGCTCTGGGAGTTTCCGTTGGCGTTTTGGATGGAGGCGCAGGGTTTTGATGTCAGCTATATCTCAAACCTCGACACCCACCAGGATCCCGATGGACTCGAGCGGGCGAGCGGTTTTCTTTCGGTGGGGCATGACGAATACTGGACGTTTGGGATGTTCCGGAACGTGCAGCGGGCGATTGCATCGGGCCTCAACGTGGCGTTCTTTTCGGGTAATGCCGTTTGTGGGAGACTCGCCCTTTGGCCCGATGAACAGGGACAGGCAGACCGGGTCATTGAACGAATCGGGGTATTCGGACCACCGGGGGGGACTCGAGAATTTGAATCGATGTCAACACTACGGCACGAACGACCTTATGCCAATGAACTGATCGGAGCTCAAAGTACCGGGCCCGTGACCGGCGGTGCCGATTGGATTTGCCGGCAACCTGAGCATTGGGTCTTCGCGGGAACAGGGATGAAGGAAGGGGAGGGAATTCCAGGGCTGGTGGGATGGGAATGGCATGGGGATCCGGCTCCTATTCCCGGGCTTGAGATCTTGGCCTCGGGCCCGACGCAAAGTCGTCCCGGGGAATGGAATGGCGGGCAGTATACCGCGACGCTTTATCCGGGGCCGAAGCGGAACTTCGTCTTCAACGCGGCGACCATTTGGTGGGGCGACGGGCTGAGCGAGCCGCCGGGTTATGTCAGACCCTCGGTTTACACCACGCCTATGGGCCCCGACCCGCGGGTCCAAACCATCACCCGCAACCTCTTGGAGGCGATGCGGAAAGAGGTTCCAAGAGGGGCGCCCCAGTCACCGGGAATGAGCCTCCCGGTTAGGGAGGTTCTGAAATTTTGACCCGGATTTGGACGAGTAGGCAGAGAGGGTGACTCCTTTTGACTCCCGAGGAACCCATTGCGTCTCCGCGTCTGGAAACGGGCTTTTAGGTGCCGGCGGCGGCGCTGGCTTGGACCAAGCGAACGGTCCCGGCGGGATCGGTGGAGGTGGGTTTGTGAAAGACTTCAATCGAGGGTTCGGTGGTCACTGTGGATCAATACCGGATCGTCTTGAGCGATCCCATCGCTGAAAGCTTGAGCTCATCGAGCCCCCCGGCTTGGCCGGCGGCGTAGAGTGCTTCGACGCTCATGCCAAAGGTATCCTCGAAGAGCCGCTTCCAGTTTTGATTGGTCGGGCGGCGTTTCCAGAAATCAATCATCCGTTGAAAGCCGACGTCCTTGCAGGCAAGGAGGACCATTGCTGTTGAGGTGCCGTAATTCACCTCGCCGTTTTCGTAGTGCTCCATGGGTGCTCCGAAGGATTGGGGGTCCGCGTGGCGCAGCTGTGCCGTTTGGTAGTAATTGGGTTCTCGTTCATACTCGTCAAGGTACATGGATTCGAAAACGGCCGCTGATCCTTCGATCAGCCACTTGATGTCGAACCTCCCCCTCAGAGAGGGGTTTCGATTCCGTTGGTAAACATGGAAGTATTCGTGGGCGATCACCGAGAGTCGGTGGGCGTGTTGGTTTCTCAATTCGTTGAGATCGATTTCCAGGACCATCAGGGTGCGGTGGCGCCCCCGCTGATCGTCTCGGCCTCCAACGTATTGGCCCGGTTGAACGGAATGGCCGTCGAGGGTCGGGGGTGGTTCCGACGAGGGCCAGGCAACGATATCGATGTCATAGAAGCCGAGCAGTGGGGTGAGGTTGTCCATGACTCGTCGATAGTCCGATTCCCATTCCTCGGGTACGTTTTGAAAATACTCCGTGGCACAGTCCGTCGGGCAGGCACGCGGAAGTGGGGACGGCGGCGAGGTTGTATCATCCGCTTCGTTTGAACCCGTGGCGGCTTGGGATGCCCCCGGGGACTGCCCCCAGGCATGGGGGGCAAGCAGGAGGAGGGCGATGCTCTGAACGAGGGAAAGCGTCATGACGAGTGGCTTACCAGAGCGTGGCGCGGTGGGCAAGCATGGTTGGGATCGTAACCGGCAGGGTAGCAGGGGGTCGAAAGGGCAGGCCCCGTGGGGGCGCCGCCTATGTCGCAGGGTTCTGGGAGCAACCGTCCTGAATCCAGGGACTCAGTGTTTCAGGACTTCCACCAGGGAGCTGTAGTCGTCGGTCCAAAGGATGCCCTCGAGATCACGGTCATCCCATGATCGGATGGAGCGCGCAACGCGCTCATGGTTGAGGAAGGCCTCATTCGTCGTCACGAGGATCCAGGAGGATGACTTGATCAGGTCGGTGCGGTCGCTCGAATTCTTGATCAGAATCGACCGCATCCCAAAGTGATCGGCAAGTGTTCGGGCCACGGGTCTGAGATTGATGTGACGGTTGGAGATATGGAGGCAGAGGATCCCCTCGGGCTTGAGGTGTTTGAAGTAGAGTTCGAAGGCTTCCTTCGTCAGGAGATGAATGGGGATGGCGTCCCCGCTGAAGGCGTCGACGGCGAAAAGATCGAATTGCCGGGGTCCGTTGGCCTCAAATTCCTTTTCCAGCGAAATGCGCCCGTCTCCCATGACCCCCTTGATTTTTGATGGGGCATCGGAAAGGAAATGAAAGTGGCGCTTCGCGATGCGTTCGACCTCCGGGTTGATTTCGTAAAACGTAAACTCGTCATGAGGACGTGCATAGGAGGCGATGGTGCCGACGCCGAGTCCGATGACCCCGACCTTCATACCTGCCTTGGAGAGGCCGTCACGGGTGGCTTGCATGGTGGGATGACGGCGGAGGGCGATCCCGACGCCGCTGTTCGTCCCAAAATACGAGGTGGGCCGGTCCCGTTTCGTCGGATCCAGAAACTGTTGTCCATGGTTGATTCGGCCGTGGTAGAGCTTTCGTCGTGCGTAAGGTTTCCCGAGATCGTCGTCGAAGACTCGGAGGACGCCGTAAAAATTCCTCGTGGTGGTGACGAGTCCCTCTTGATAGTGGGCGGCGTATTTTGAGAGAAAGTGCCCGCTGGTGAGCCACACCCCGATCCAGAGAAACCCTCCCACATAGGGTCTCCAACTGCGACGTTGCATCCATTGACTGCGGACCTGTCCGATGGCGGTCAGGGCTAGGGCGAGGAGAATGCCCAGATGGAACTCCTAGAAGCCGTTGAATAATCGCGGGGCGAGGAGGTTGACAAACGCGCCGCCCAGCGCGCCTCCGAGGGAGACGAGCAGGTAGAAGGAAGTCAGACGCTTGGCTTCCGGTTTGATGCGAACCAATTCTCCATGGCACACCATCACGGCGGAAAACAGAGCCGCTGAATAGAGGGTTACCTGGATTCTAATGTCCAGTTCCTCGCCCCCATGGGCCTGATTGAGCAGGAGGATGGAGATGGGAACGGAGGCCAGGAAAAGCGGCATCCAGAACCAGCGATGGTAGCACCGTGGGCTGTCAAAGGCGATGAGGAAGGAAATCAGATACAAGGCCAACGGGAGCACCCAGAGAAAGGGAATGACAGCGACATCTTGGGTCATCATGTTGGTGCTCGAAAGAAGGAGGATCGAGCCGCAGGCCGAGAGGAGAATCCAAAGCGGAGGATCAATCGATCGAGATCGGGTGGTGGTGGCTTCTTCCCGGGAGTTTGATGCGGAGGAGCGGGGAGACGGGGATCGGTAAACCAGGATGGCCGACCCACCGGCGAGGACGACAAAGAGGCCGTATCCCAGGGACCAAAGACTCGTTTGCGTATCGAGACTCAGGTTTGGTTCGAAGAGAAAGGGGTAGGTCTGGAGTCCGAGAAGCGACCCGACGTTGGACAGGGCGTAGAGTCGGTAGGGAGATGCTCCCTTGGTGCTCAAGCCATACCAATGCTGAATCAATGGGCCGGTGGTTGAGACGAGGAGGTAGGGGACGCCAACGGTGAAGAGCAGGAGTTTGATGATTCCCAGCAAGGGGGCGGCTCCACCGGTGGGCTTCATTCCGGGGTCCGGTGTGATGGGCAGCAGGAGGAGGGAGGCCGCGAGGAAACTCAGGTGTACGATGACCTGGCGGCTTGGTTTCAGTAATCTCGCAAAGAGGTGGGTGTAGGTATAGCCGAGCAGCAGACCGCATTGAAAAAACAGAAGGCAGATCGTCCACACCGCCGGGCTGCCACGTACCACGGCAGCAAGTATTTCGCAATCACGGGCTGCACCTGAAAGAGCAGGAAGGCACTGACAAAGATGGTAAACGCAAAGATCATGGTCCGTTTTGGGGCTAAGTTAGAGGGCTCGAGGGAGTCGGCAAGGCCTTTTGATCGGAACCATGGGGTTGAGCTCAAACGCACTGCGGGCCTGGGGGGCGTTCTCCAAAGGGGCAGACAATTGGGATCGGTCTCAATTCCTCCGGTGTCGCCGCGGAATGGGCAACCACCCCATGAGTCCGTCATGGCATGGAAGAAGGCGATTGAGCTCTCATTCCAATCTCATTGGATTCGGTTCAGGCCTTGATGGAGCGCGCAAAGATTCTTGACGAAATAAAGGGTTGATCGACAAGTTTAGCGCATGGGCCGCAGTCCGTTCTTCGTTGCTCACAGGGTCTCCCCACGGTCGTTGGCCGAAGGAGGGCGTGGCGTTGCGGTTCAGCGTTCTCGGGGATGGGGGCTGCTGGGTGCCCTGCTGTGTCTGGTGGGCTGCTCGAAGCCGACCGAAACCGTGCAACCGGTCGATGAATTGCCCTCTCCTCCTCCTGTGGTTCCTGCTCCGGATTCCGGTCCGTCTCTTCAGCCGAACCGGGGCAAGG
>DEAY01000394.1 GCA_002348345.1 Verrucomicrobia bacterium UBA2970 | reverse complement strand
CGTCCTTCGAAGCCCTCCCCGGAAAAGTGGGGAGGGCCCTTCACGGTTGAAAAGCGGGGTCGGATTTGAGCCGTCATGCCGGCGGTGTTCGCGTCGTGATCAAGGAGGGTCGAAAGGCCGAGCGGACGGAGAGAGACTGAGCTCCTAAGAGAGATCAAGTCACCTTTGAGCCGTGAGAAAGAAGGTCGGATGCGGGACGAGGGTCAACGGACGGCATAGAGCGTGTTCTCACTTCGCAGGAACAGCATTCCGTCGCTGATCGCCGGGGAGGCGTAAAAGGTGCCGGGAAGTTTGTTCTCGCCGAGTTTTCTGAACGTCTTGCTGGCATCGACGACGGTGCAGATTCCGGTGGTTCCAAGGAGATAGACCTTTTGGTCGCCCGCCACGGCGGCGCAGAAATACTCCCCTTGGGCCATGCGTTCCTCCCAGAAGACTTCGCCGGTCTTTAGGTCCACGCAGAGGGTGATGCCGTTGGCCCGGACGAGAAAGGCCAGGTCGCCATAGCAGACGGGGGTAGAAGCATCGGGCGCCGTTCGTTCAATGGTCCAGAGGCGTCCCGTCTCGGAAATCTCCCCCCTCTCTCCAGCCTTGAGAGCGATGGCACGACCGAGTCCCCCCCCACCGGGATTGCCCGCGCATTGAATGATCACGTCTTGCGACACTGCAGGGGATGCGATGATTCGACCATAGGGGCTCTTGATCTTGAAACCGCCAGCGATCCAAAGTTGTTTACCCGAACGGAGATCGTAGGCATTGATGTGATCGGACCCAGCGACCAAGAGTTCCTCTTTTCCCGAGCCCTCCCAGACGACCGGTGTCGAGTAGGCGTCGGCTCCATCGGCTTCCGCGGGAAGATCACGATCCCTCTTCCAAATCGTCTCTCCCGTTTTCGCATCGAGTGCGACCACGTAGGAGGGGCCCTTCGTGATGCAGTTGATGTAGAGGCGCCCCTTCCAGAGTCTGGGAGACGAACCCATCCCGAAGGTGATGTCATACTCCCCATAGTCTTTCACTAAATCACGCTGCCATTGAATGTCCCCGCGCTTGTTGAGGCAGTAGAGTTGCCCAGTCCCGAAGAAGGCCCAGACGTGGGATTCGTCGGCGGCCAGGGTGGAGGTGGCCGGGTTGTGCCGATGGGCCCACAGGTTCTCGGGACCCTTGGCGGCCAGTTGTCCACTGTTCATCTTTTCTTTCCAGATCAGTTCCCCTGAGGCTTTTTCGATCGCCAGGACCCAAAGTCCAAGATCCGGGGTGTGGGTTGAGAGGTAGACGCGATCCGATGTGACAACCGGAGAGGAATTCCCTCGTCCCGGGAGGGTAACGCTCCACGCCAGGTTTTTATCTAAGCTCCATTGGGTCGGAAGCTCTGATTCGTCTGAGACCCCCGTGCCGGCGGCTCCTCGAAAGCCGGGCCACGTGGCGGCACTGATCGGTTGAATACTGATGGCGGCGATGAAGGCCACCATCAGTCGACCTAAATTGTCATGGAGTTGATTCATCGTTCAGGAACGATGACCTCGTGAGTGGGTAATCGCAAGCCTGGAACGTCTTCTCCCCGAGCCCTGGAAGGGTCTCCTCAGCCATGAGCTCCAAAGAATCAAGCCTTTTATAGGTGCACCCACTGGGAAAGCGAGTAGGGTGAGACGCATTGGATATGAGTAAGCCGGATCACAAGGGCCGAGGGTGTCTCATCTGGGGTTGTGTCGTTGGCGTGGGCCTGTTGATGCTGTTCGTCGTGGGACTGTATTTCGTGGGACGGAGTGTGTCTCGTGCCGTGACTGAATTTGTGGATCAATACACCGAATCGGTTCCTCGTAGCTTGCCCAGAATCAGCATCTCAGAGACTGAATTGACGGAGATTCGTGACCGGTTTGAATCGTTTCGAACGGCGATGACCGAGCGGCAAGAAGCGCCTCCCCTGGAATTGTCGGCTCGGGATCTGAATGCCTTGATTCAGCATGACCGGATGTTCAGCGATCTAAAGGATCGGGTCTTTTTCGAGATCGAAGACAATCGTCTTAAAGGGGAGGTGAGCATTCCGCTGGGGATTTTCGAAATGGGGTTTGGGGAGGGGCTCTATTTGAATGGTTCGGCTGTTTTCGATTTGTCCCTGGATTCGCGGGGCCTGGCGGCGCGAGTGATTCAAATGGAACTCAGTGGCCGGAACCTACCGGAGGAATTCATGAAGCCTGTCCGGAATCAGAATATCGTGGAAGACGTCGAATTGGACGGCGAAACCAAGGCCTTTATTGATGCGCTTCAATCCATCCGGATTGAAAACAACCGGTTGCTTTTCGAACTGAAATCCGAGGCTACCGAGGGGGACAAGCTCGTCGGGAACGCCGAGATCAACGACGCCTCGGATTTCGAGCAACCTTAGGTGACGATCACCGCCGCCACGTTGGGGTCCAAGGGCTGAATTGCTTTGCTTGGTGCCAAAGGCGCGGTGATTACCAATCGACCACCGACCCATCATCGGGATCATACTTGGTCCGGTAGGGCGAGGGCTCTCCCACTTTCGCCATGAGCTTGTCCTCATCAATCGTGATGCCGAGTCCGGGGTCGGTCAGGAGAGGCCGGTGTCCGTTGCGGACCGGAGGCATGGGTTTCGCCAGGAGGTCCAGGTATTCGTTGTCGCCGCGTTCTTGAATCAGAAAATTCGGGATCGATGCAGCGACTTGAAGACTGGCCGCGAGAGAGCAGGGCCCTTGAGGGTTGTGAGGGGCGAGGGGCGAGTAGTAGGCTTCCGCCATTCCCGCAATAATTTTCAATTCGGTGATTCCGCCGGCATAGCACACATCGGGCTGGAGAATGGTCGCGGCGCGTTTCTCCAGAATCTCGCGGAATCCCCATTTCGTGAAGATTCGCTCGCCGGTGGCGATCGGGATATGGGTTTTCTTGGCGATTTCCGCCATCACATCCACGTTGAGCGCTTGGACGATTTCCTCGTAGAACCAGGGATGGTAAGGCTCCAATGCTTTGACCAGGAGGAGGGCGGTCGGCGGTTGGACCGCTCCGTGGAAATCAATGCCGATGTCAACTTCCGGTCCGTATTGGTCTCGAAGGGCCTTGAATCGTTCGGCGACTTCATCGACCATTTTCTGACCTTCGGTGTATTTGAAAGGACTACGAGATCCGCTTGGCCCGACCTTCATCGCATTGACGCCAGTCTTCTTGCTCACTCGACCATAGACCCGAACGCGATCCCGGGTGGGCCCTCCGAGAAGCTTGTAAACGGGCACCCCGTAGCACTTGCCGGTGATATCCCACAGGGCTTGGTCGATGCCCGATGAAATTGCCGTCTTGATCGGTCCCCCTCGATAGAAGGCACCGCGATGAATGGCCTGCCAGTGGTGGGTCACTCGGCGCGGGTCCTTGCCGACCAGGTAGTCGGCGACCTCCAAGGCTCCTGCGGCACAGGCCTTGGCGTCATCCTTCAGCATCTCTCCCCAGCCCACGATCCCAGCATCGGTGGAGACTTTGACAAAGACCCAACTGTTTCGGAGGACGAAACTTTCGATCTTCGTGACCTTGATCTGGTCGTTTGGACCGATGGCTGCAGCGTCCGTGCGGACGGCATGAAACGCATCAAGCGTGTAGAGGGCGGTCGGGCCGTAGAACAAGGATTGTAGAAAATTCCGACGATGGATCGGGGTGTCAATCATGAGCGCTTTTGGGTTGAGTTTTGGTGAGGACTTCAGGGTTGAGTTACCGGTGTCTCTCCGATTCATTGGTTGCCGGGAAGGTTGCGGTCTTTGGGATGATGCCAGTCGGTGCCATCGGCCATGATACCTTCGTTGATCTCGAGGAGTTTTTGTTTGAGCCGGGCAAGGCGCTCGGGCTGTTCGGGGCCCAAGTTCTTAGTCTGCCCGGGATCATTACGGAGATGAAACAGTTGGAAGTTTCGGTAGTTTCCCGTCTTGATTGCCGGAATCCAACTTTCCTGGAACATGTTATCCAGGGGAATGGTGTTGTCGCGTTCGGCCACCAGGGAATAGTCCCCGTCTCTCATCGCCACCACCGGAAGCGACCGTTGAAGATGCCAGAAGAGCGGTTGGTGACGTTGGAAGGAATCCGCGGTTTCGGTCAAGAGGGGGGTCAGATCACTCCCATCGAGATGGACCCCGGCGGGGGGGGGGATGCTGAGCAGACGACAGACGGTCGGAAGAATATCGACAAGTCCGGCAGGGGTGGTGTTGGTGTGGCCGGAGCGAATTCTGCCCGGCCAGTGGAAGATACCCGGAACTCGAATTCCTCCCTCCCAATTGAATCCTTTCCGGCTGCGCAGGCCGCCCGTTCGGTCTTCCCGATAGCTCCCGTTGTCGGAGGCGTAGATGACCAGAACCTTTTCTGGAGGCGCGATGCTCTGGAGGGTCGCCAACAGGCGGCCAATGGCGCGATCGGTGTTGTCAATGGTGCCGGAATAGATCGCCGCTCTGTCCGTCAGTTCCCCGTATTGGGAGACGATGGCCTCGGGGGCGGCGATCGGGGCATGAGGCTCGTGGAACCAGATGTTGAGGAAAAAGGGTTTTTCTTGATCCCAGTGCCGATGGAGCCAGTCGATGGCCTCGTTCACCACGAGTTGGCAGGAGTATCCTTGGGTGGGACCGACCGGCGTTCCATTGCGAATGAAGTTGCTGGGATTCCGATGGCTGGGAGAAGCGTTGTTCCAGGTGGTGAACCAATAGTCGAATCCGTGTTGATCGGGTGTGGGCTTGTCTCGTTTTGCTGTTGGGAGGCCCAGGTGCCATTTTCCGATGTGAGCGGTGGCGTAACCTTGTGCTTTCAGGATTTCGGCCAAGGTCACTTCTCGAGGCAAAAGATGGGAACCCTGGCTGGGGTCGTGGATCCAGCTATAGACGCCCGCCCGGATGTGGTGTCGGCCGGTCAGTAGCGTGGCCCGCGAGGGGGAACAGACGGCACAGCCTGAGTAGAAATCTGTGAAGCGTGTTCCGTTTGCGGCCAGTTGGTCGACCACGGGCGTCTTCACTGGACCACCGTAGCAGCCAAGGTCTTGGAACCCGAGGTCATCGGCCAAGAGCAGGACCACATGTGGTTGGGTGCCCCCGGCCTGAACGCTTGAGAAGGAGAGGGCGATGGTGAAGAGCAACGGAGAAAGAAAGAAGTGGACGACTTCATTGATGACATCGAGCTCCGAGCATCGGTGATCGTGGCAACTCATCATGACCCTTTGGAAGGGAGGGAGTCTACGATGGCTCACCCGTCCTGTCGAGGGCTAGTGAGACAAGGCATACATCACGATATTGATCCCCAAAGGATAGGAAACGCGCTCGGAGTAGAGTCGGAAGTATTCGCTGTTCTCGCCTTCCCGCTCCCAACCGTCGGCGATGTCGTTGTTGTGGCAGAAGAGGGCCATCAGGCGTCCTTTGTCGTCGAAGTAACCCCAAAAGTGAGGGCCTTCGTCGCCTTGAGGGTCGCCGTGCCAGTACTCAAAAACTTCCCCGCGTTGCCAGGCAAAGATACTGGGAACCTGAGGGGTTCCCTCCAGGTC
This sequence comes from Verrucomicrobia bacterium UBA2970, assembly GCA_002348345.1. GTDB lineage: Bacteria > Verrucomicrobiota > Verrucomicrobiia > Limisphaerales > AAA164-E04 > UBA2970. The sequence continues at coordinate 9,871 of DEAY01000394.1, read as the reverse complement.
GTAGATGAATCCGAAGAGTTCGTGGTCGTCAGAAAGTTCCTGGGGTTCCCGGTCCGGAAACACCCGCTTCATCTCCTGCCGGGCATTTTCCCAGCCACCCGGTGCCCAGAAGTCATCGGCCATGAGAAATCCCCCGGTGAGTAAATACGTGGCAAGGGCTTTTACTTCCGAGGGACTCAGGGTCATGTTGCCGACGTTTGACATAAAGGCGAACGGGTATTGGAGCAGTTCCGGATCGGTGAGGGTCATGACTTTGCCATCGGGATCGACGGCCATCGAGGTCAATTCATGGAGCCGGATTGCGAAATTCCAATCGGCGTCCGGGTAGTCATTCGACCAGGAACGGCCGCGGCGTCCGTAGCCGCCTGAGGTGTATTGAATTCGGACGAAGGTGAAGGTGTCGCCCTTCAGCCATTCGGGAACGGTCCAGGTGGCGTAGTCATTTCGGCTTGATTGCCGAAAACTTCGACCCCCGAATTGTGCCTGAAGCCCTTCGCTGAGAAGGCATCCCATGATCAGGCAGCAATAGAACCGGAGGTGATGGGCGTTCAGCATCGAGGGTAAAGACGGCATGGATTGCGTTTTCGTTACGATTCCTTTGGCCGGCCCAACTTGGAGCTCCCGGGGCGGACCAGCAATCAAAATCGATCCCGGTGCGGGTCACTTCGAGTCAGCCGAGAAGACGAGTACGAACCCCGGTTCCTTGCCACCCGTCGGGCTATTTCAATCGGTTCGCGTTCGAGGCTGATCGTCATCGGTATTTCATCATGCCATCGGTGCCGGACCCGTTTTGGCGTTGCATGGTCGATGCGACCCCCCTCCGCTTCCGTGAGGTCACCGCTAAGATCGGGGGGAATGACATGGCGGGGAGGCTTCTTGGCGGTGCCCGTTTCCAGCGTGGTGGCGGGTCGGAGTCCGATCCGGAGAGGGGAAGGGGCTTGATCTTTGGAAACCGCTCGGATAGGGGATGTGCTGTGATGGGATTGTGGAGACAACGATTGACGGGAATGGGTTCATTGGTTGTCCTCGGATCCGGCTTGACGCTTCATGGAAGCTAAGACCCGACCGTACTGAATCTATGGCCTGACGCCCCTCCGGGAGCACCGCTTGAAGTGGGTTCCGAACGGGATTTCACCAAACCGACCGACCGGTTGATTGCGGGTCGACCCATCATCAAACTGGGAAACGTGAAAACCCCGCAGATCCACGTTTATCGTCCGGAGGCTCCCTCTGCGACCGAGAGCGCCGTGGTCGTTTGTTCCGGAGGTGGGTGGAGTATTCTCGCCTGGGATCTGGAGGGAACTGAAGTGGCGGCGTGGCTCAATTCGTTCGGGGTGACCGCGGTGGTGCTCAAGTATCGCGGACCTACCCGGAGTCGGGCCACTCGATGGTTGGCGCCGGTTCAGGATGCCCAGCGGGCCATTCGATTGACTCGGCTTCACGCTCGATCATGGAGGCTTCGCCAAGACCGCATTGGCATTCTTGGTTTCTCGGCAGGAGGGCATACGGCTGCGATGGCGGCGTTGTTATCGGAGGCCGCCTACAAACCGGTCGATCGCGGCGATGAGTTCGCGCATCGTCCCGACTTTGCCGCGTTGATCTATCCCGGGGGATTGGTGACTCAAGACTATCGTTCGCTTCGTGAGGACGTCCCAGTGCCGAGTGACGCGCCGCCCCTGTTCTTCGCCCACGCCTTCGACGATCGGGTGCGAATTGAGAACAGTCTGTTGTTGGCACTTGAACTCAAGCGACACAAGATTCCCTTCGATCTGCATATTTACTCGGAGGGAGGTCATGGGTATGGGTTGCGAGAGACGGAGCAGCCGGTGACGGGTTGGCCTCAAGCGTGCCGGAAGTGGATGGGAATCAATGGCTGGCTGGACTGAAGAGGGCATTGGCGGTGATCGTCCTGGGGCTCGTGTGACTGACCCGTGAAGGGCTTCCCGTTTTTGGTGTGCGAACGGGGTTGTTCTTTTTTTGGGACGGGCAATAAGCTGGGGCATGTCTGATGGTGAGTTGAAAGCCTTGGCGGGGCCGCAGGTGGACCCCACTCCGATTTTTGAACAGTTTCGGGGGAGCTATGGCAGCGAGTTGCTGACTGCTGCAGTGGCTCATTTCGGCGTGTTCCGGCTTCTGGACGACGAACCGAGATCTATCGCGGATTTGCAAACGGCGCTGGGACTGGCCTCCCGACCGATGACGGTTCTGGTTACCGCGCTCCGGGCCATGGGACTGTTGCAGTTGGATTCCGAGCGGCACCTGGATCTCACCAATCTCGCCCGGGAACATCTGATCGCCGGAGGGGAATTCTTCGTCGGAGACTATGTCGGGTTGGCGGCAAGTTCCCCCGGCGTCATGACCATGGTGGAGCACTTGCGGAGCGATCAGCCGGCGGATATTGGCGGGGCTGGGGCCGCCTTCATCTATCGGGAGGGAATCCAATCGGCCATGGAGCAGGAAGACCTGGCTCGCCACTTTACCCTCGCCTTGGCTGGCCGGGCAAAGAATGTGGCTCCCGTTCTTGCCGAACGAATCCCGGTGTCGCCGGAGGCGCATTTGGTCGATGTCGGAGGGGGAACCGGTATTTACAGTATCGCGTTTCTGCGGCGAAATCCGAAGATGTCTGCGACGGTGGTCGATCTGCCTCACGTGCTCACCTTGGCGCGGGAATTCGCGGATGAGTATGGCGTGTCGGATCGGATGTCTTTTGTCGAATCGGATATGTTCACCTACCGGATCGAGCGACCGTCGTCGTTAATCCTTCTGTCCAACGTGCTGCATGACTGGGGGGAAGGTTCATGTCAGAGACTGGTCACTCGCTACGCCGAGCAGTTGAATCAGCAGGGATCCCTGCTGATTCATGATGTCTTTTTGAATGACGAGATGGACGGACCCTTGCCCATTGCCTTGTATTCGGCCGCGCTATTCACGCTGACCGAAGGGAGAGCCTACAGCGCCGGGGAATACCGGAAATGGCTTGAGAGCGCCGGTCTTGAAGTCAAGGGGCCGATTCCCACGCTCATTCATTGTGGCGCCCTGATGGGAATCAAGGGGGCTTAGCCCATCTCAATTCCGATTCGGATTCGATTGATCGGGCCGGTTCATGGTTGGCCTGAAGCCCTGTTCCGCCTGCCGCCGCCTCGGGGGGGGACCATGGGAAGGGGGTTCGTGGTTGTATCATGACGTCCTCCCAGATGAGGTTCGAGAGCCCTTTTTTCGATGATCGGGTTTGGGGAACGAAGAGGGATGGCTGGGGCGAAGATTAAACCGAGGATTCTGATTCCTTGGAGCGATCCCCGTGGGTCGGTGTGAACGGGCGACCAGGGTTGATTGATATGAAACGGTTCGGGTGGCGGGAACTGTGACTTGTCATGAGATGGAGTCGACGGGATAGTGGTGCGGATTCGAATCGTTATTCTCATGATTGATTTGCGCAGTGACACCGTAACGAAGCCGACGCCGGCGATGATGGATGCAATTCTGTCGGCAGAGGTCGGGGATGATGTCTTTGATGAAGATCCGACGGTCATTCGGCTCGAGGAGCGGGCGGCGAGTTTGTTCGGGAAAGAAGCGGCGATCTATTGCCCCTCGGGAACGATGACCAATCAGATCGCCATCAAGGTCCACACCCAACCGGGTGATGAGGTGATCTGTGACCGATTGTCCCACCTCTACAATTATGAGGGCGGGGGAATCATGTTTAATTCGGGAGCCTCGGTGCGCCTCGTCGAAGGGGATCGAGGGCGCTTTACGGCCGAAGATGTGCTCAGCAATATCAACGTGGACGATGTCCATTTTCCGGCGACACGGTTGGTCTGTGTCGAGAATACGTGCAACAAGGGAGGGGGAAGCATCTGGGAGTTTCATCAGCTACAGGCCATCGCCGAGGTGGCCCGGGAACGGGGGTTGCGGTTCCATTTGGATGGCGCGCGTTTGTTCAATGCCTTGGCGTCAACGGGAGAGCCACCCGTTCAATACGGCGGCTTGTTTGACTCGATTTCGATTTGTCTGTCGAAGGGTTTGGGCGCGCCGGTGGGGTCGCTTCTCCTTTCGACCCGGGAAAACATTCGCCGGGCTCGGCGCTATCGGAAGGTGCTGGGTGGGGGAATGCGTCAGGCGGGATTCATGGCGGCGGCCGGCCTGTATGCGTTGGAGCATCACGTCGACCGCCTCGCTGAGGATCACCTTCGGGCGCGGGAATTGGGTGGCTTGTTGGGATCCTTGCCTCAGGTGAGGTGTGTGTTGCCGGTCGATTCCAATATTGTCGTGGCCCATTTGGCGGATGAAATTGAGGCGCTCCAGTTTCTTGGGCAACTTCAGGAAAAGGGGGTGAGGGGGGTTCCTTTTGGTCCCAAGACGATTCGCCTGGTGACCCATTTGGATTTTGATGACGTTCAATTGGAGCAGGTGTCGTCGGCGTTGAAGCAACTATGACGGGTTGCCTGCCCGTTTTCTGAGGAGTGAGGACGTCTCCAAAAGTTGGTGGAAACACAACTTGAGGGAATGGAAGGTCTGCACTAAGGTCCGCCAGAATGGTTATGAAAGCTTCTTTTTACCGAGCATTTACGTTGATCGAACTCCTGGTGGTGATCGCGATCATAGCGATCTTGGCCTCGATGTTACTTCCCGCTCTCTCGGCGGCGAAAGGGAAGGCGCGGCAAATCAAGTGTCTCTCCAATATGAGGCAGTTAGGCATCGGTATCCATATCTACGCCGACGACTTTGATGGGAAGTTGCCGCGAACGATGGATTCTCATTCCAATACCAACGACGCGTGGATTCGGCTCACTCGTCCATACGTGGGAAACAGCGATGAGATTCGCTCCTGTCCGGGTGATCCGAAACGAATCGAGCGAAACGAGTTGAGTGGGACGAGCTATATCTTCAATGATTTTTTGGCGAGCCCGCGACCTGGCGTGTCAGCGGACCGGCGCGTGAGGAACAATATCAATTCGCTCAACCGCCCGACGGAAACCCGCGTCTTGTTTGAAATCGCCGATACCTACGGGCCGGATATCTTTGCCGATCATTGCCATGCCCGTGCAGGCTGGAATTGGACGCAATACTGGAATGACGTTCAGCCGGACCGTCATACCCTGGGGCAGCCGGCCCGAGATAAGCTGAAGGGGGGGAGCAATTACCTCTACATCGATGGTCATGTGGCCAACGAGAAATCGGCTTGGGCGAAGTCCGAGGCGGATCGAGGGGTGAACTTGGCACTGCCACCTGAATTGTTGGCACCCGAACTCCAGTAACGCCTCAGGGAAGGGGCTCCTTCGGGGGCGAGAGCAAGGCTACGGGAAGGGGTGCTCCCGTCAGAGTCTCGAGAAAGGCTTCCAGATCGTCGAGTTCCTGATCGGTCAGACCGAGCGGTTGAAGGGTTTCCTCGCGGTGGCCAAGGGCCGGTTCCTGGTCAAGGTTGGAGTAGAATTCGAGTACGTCACGAAGGCTGGCGAATCGCCCGTCATGCATGTAGGGGGGGGTCGTGGCAACATTTCTCAGCGTGGGGGTTTTGAACTCTCCCAAGTTGTTGGGTTTTTGTGCGAGATAGTGCAATGACTGATTGGCAGCAATGGAGCGGTCGTCGCTGAAGTTACCCTGTCCGTTGAACGGATCCGCTTTGACGAGCGCGACCCCTTCGAACCGGCCTGAATCGAGTGCGTTCTTTCCACGGTCGAGACCAATATTGTGGAATTCCAGGTCGGTGAAGTGAGGTCCCGAGTGACAAAGGGTGCATTGGCCTTTGTCGATGAACAATTTGAGCCCACGGACGGCTGAATCGGAAAGGAGATTCGCCGGACTTGGCTCGGAGGGGTGGAGGGACGCCACGAAGGCGTCGAAGGGTGACGCCTTCGAAACAAGCTTTCGTTCGAATGCCTCAATCGCTTTGCCCACGTTGACGAAGACCTGGTTGATGCGGTCTTGATCCGAAGCACTGAGTTGGAGCCACCCTTGGTGCATAGGGTCTCGAGGGTTTCCTGGATTGGGATAGCCCTTGGCCGGCGGCGTCTTGGTTTCGAGCTGGGGGAACGGTTCAAAAACGTGGGTGTAGAGGGCCCTTCGTTCGGCATCGCCGGCGATGGAGTGGTAGACCTCGATCCGACTTCCGCCCATTTCCCTTGTGTTTTCAATAGGACCCAGGCTCTGTGACCAGAGTGAATCCTTTCGTCCGTCCCAGAAAAACCAGCGATGGTGAGCGAGATTGAAGAGGGTTGGGGCGTTGCGGGTCACGGGCTCTAAACCGACCGACACGGTTTTGCCATCCGTCCAGTCTTGGGTGGGATCATGGCAGGTTGCGCAGGAGACTTCCCCGGTTTCCGAAAGCTTCGGATCAAAGAACAGCATCTGGCCCAGGACGGCTGCTTCCGGATCGTCGGCATGAGCATTGGTCAGGCTGGGTGGGGGCGGGGGGACGGGAGAAAGGGACCGAACCTCCTTGAGCTGTTCCGCGGTGAACTCGACCCCTTGAATCGAGCGCCCCGATCTCGAATCTGAGCCCCCGGGGTCACAGGCACTGAACCCGAAAACAAGAGCGCCGATCAAAAGCCGCGATGCCTTCATCATCGGCTAAAGTCGAATCGGAAAGGCGGCTCGGTCGCGAACGGGGCCATTGAGGACATCGACATAGAGTTCCCAGTCCCCCTTCATGTGAAAAAGAATCCCCTCCACTCTGAAGGTGCCGTCCTCATTGTCTTGAATGGTGGGCGTGGTATTGATGCCGTGCCCGTGAGCCGGCATGTCAGCATCCACCTCAATTCGCAGACCCGAGTTTCCCCCTTCGTGACCCGCGATGCTGACCTCCAGTGCGAAATGTTGGTTCAGGGGGATGGGATCGGGAATGGGTTGGTATTGAACCTGGTAAGCGCCAGATTGGGTCGATGCTTCCCGCCGGGGGGATGGCTCGGTCCTGGTGTCTTCCGTCTCCACGGAAGGTCCGGGCGCGCAACCGAGGAGGGTGCACAAAAGGACGCCCCAGATGGCTTGTTTCGAGGGTGATTTGCGGTTCCAGAACATTAGCAACAGAACCAAAATAAGGGCTAGCCCGGCGATCTGCAAGAGTCTCCAGCTGGGGGTGCCTCCATCGGCGGTCTCCTCCGAGTCGAGGGCACTGGACGGCTGCGCTTCCTCCTTTGGGTTGGGGAGCCCAGGGCCTCGCTCACGGTATCTTGCCATGAATTGTGTCTGCCCGGTCGATTCCTGTTGGATTTCGATCACCTGGGTTGAGCCAACCAGGCCGGGGGACGGGAGGTTCGGGAGATCGGCTCCCTTGAAGAACTCGAGGGTGCCTCCGGGGGAGGTGCCAGGCAAGCGAAAGGGGGTCGCGCCCGACTTGATTCGAATTCGCTCTGCCCGCGGGGGAACCGTCCAGCTCAGATGGATTCGACCCTCACCCTTGTCGATGGTCTCGAGGGCAAGATGCCGCCAGAGGCGATATCGAAGGGGGGCTTGAATGAGATGACTAAGATTTGAACCGGGTTCTGTCACGGTCCCATCGAGCTTGATTTGCCCTTCCTGGAGGAATCTTGGATCACCGGAGAGCCGGTAGGATTCGCAATACCAGCGATCCCCGCGAACCTCATCTGGAGTGGACGCGAGAAGCGTGGAGAGGCTGTCTAGGATCTGATTCTCCTGGGGGTCGGAAAACATGCAGTGATCAAGGGCATGCCGAAGTGCAAGGAGTGCTTCGTCGGCTTGGACGAGCGTTGCCGTCAACTGGGATGCTTGTTCCCAATCCAGGTCGAGAAATCGTTCTTGAATGAAGGGCCAAACAGGATTGGGTTCTCCAGGGGAGCTTGTGGCGCGGAATTTGTCGACGAGGTAGCGGAGAGCAGTCGGTGTTTTTTCGAGGGGGATGGCGGTCGGAATGGGATCGGGAACCTTTGATACCCAGTGCCGAAAGGCGGAGAAGAGTGAGCGGTCCCCCAGGGCGAGCGGGGCTGCAACCAGGGCATCCGATGGGGAATCCAGAGGGTTTGGGGCGGTCCTCCAGTAGCGTTCGAGATCGTCGATGGTCGGGGTCGCATCATTCACATATTGCTCATCCACGGCTCGAACCAGTGATCGAAACTGCTCTGCCGCGCGATCCAGCGGCCCGAGATTGGCGGTCATCGCGTCGGGAGCGGGAGGGGGTGCCTTCTCGGGATAAGGAATGAGTTTATCGTAAAGCACGCTGGCGTCGTTGTAGGTTTCAAGGGATGCCGCCCGACCGATCAAGGGGCTTTCGTACTGCCGTTTGGAATCGGCAGAGGGTTGAGTGTTGAGATGGAAATGGGTGCGCAGAAACCCTCCGGGAGGGAGCGGTTCACGGGGATGAAGTTGAAGGGAAAGCACTGAGGAATCATGCCTCGAAGTGATGTCAAAAGCATGGCTCTGCCTTTCAGTAGCCAAGAGGAGACTCGTCCCTGGTTCCGAGGTGGACCGGTTTATGGAGTAGTATTGATAGTGGCCTTCTTTCTCGCCGGGCGAGATTTGATCAGAGGAAAAAGGAAACGTGATTTCAATAGGGGAAATCGATCCGGGGGTTTGATTGGCCGGATCACTATAAAGACAGAGTTCCATCGAGAGATCGTTTTGGTGACGGAAATTGAGGATGCGAATGCGGAGCTGGTAGGCATGACCGTCCTCTGAAAAGGATTGCGCCCGTTCGACGACGGTTTTGCAGGCGCCGTTTTCGACGATTCGGACGCTGGGTTCGCCCTGCTCAAGGGGATCCATGAATTTGAGGGAGATGGGTTGGGGCAGGAGGGGAGAGTGGTCGGGGGTTGACATCGAGGCGATCAGGTCGTGGGTCCCTTTCGGAATGGTAAAGTCGATCACCCCATTGGAGATCGTGATCGACGAAGGGAGCTCGTTGGCCAAGGGTGCGAGGGGAGCGTCGGCTTGACCGGTTGTGAGTTGAAGCCCGACCGAGCTTTCATTGGCGGGAAGGTTGACCAAGGCATCGATCTGCAGCCAGCGAATCCCTCGATTGGGCCAGCGATTGATCACGGCGAATTGGGTGCGCTCCGCTCCAACGAGAACGAGATTGGTGATGCTGGTGATCTCCGCGGCTGCGGGGATGGGGACACCGAGGGTCACGGGGACGTTGAGGCGGTCAAGACCGGTCGGGCTTTTCTCGGCGACCACGAGGAGCGCAAACAGGTCGTGCCCTGCGGAGGCGGGTTGGGGTGATTGGAAAAACAGGAGGCATAGAATCGTTAACTGATAGGAACGTCGCAGTGCGAACATGGTGCGAGGGTAGGATGGCGGGGTGAAAAATCCAATCGCTAAGCTGGGGAAACCGGGTGGGCGAGAGTCGTTCATGGCGTCATCGCCGTCCCACGCGAAAAGATGAACACCTGGTGTTTGACAGACTAAACCCTCCCGGGGAACGAGGTCTCGATCTCAGGACTCAATCGCTTACCTCCTCCGAGGGATTCATTCGTGTGAGAACCGGTTTGGGATTGACGCCAGTCTGCCTGAAAGCGTGCTGGCGGTTCGATGGCATTTCGCCCGGCCTCTTTAGTTGCGACGGGAAGGGGGATCTGTCACGGTCCTTAGATGATGATATCCGAGGAGCTGACAACAAGGCTCAAGGCGGGAATGGTGATCCCGGCCCATCCCTTGGCATTGAAAGCGAATGGAGACTTGGATCCCCGTTCCCTGAGGGCATTGACACGCTACTATTTGGACGCCGGAGCAGGAGGTGTTGCGGTCGCGGTGCATACCACCCAGTTCGCGATTCGCAATCCCGAGGTCGGTCTGTTGATTCCCGTGCTCGAGTTGGTGGCTCAAACGGTCGATGAGTGGCAAGTTGCCAGTGGAAGGGAAATCCTGAAAGTGGCGGGGATTTGCGGCGAGACCCGTCAGGCGGTGGACGAAGCGGGGCTTG
>DEAY01000487.1 GCA_002348345.1 Verrucomicrobia bacterium UBA2970 | reverse complement strand
TTTTCCCTTGATCGCCTGCCTCCTGGGAGATGGTTTGCAAAGAGAACACGGCATGCGGCGTTATCGCATCGGGCACGCTCCCGAATGATCACAAATTGAGTTCTTCAAGGGAGATTGGTTAGGATGAAGCAGGATCGGACGATGTTCAAACGAATGACAACGGGATGGAGGCTTGCCTGTCAGCGTCGGCGGTTAGCGCACCAATGGCGTTGGCTGAGGGCGCGGCTTCGTCATGAAGGGGATCGACTGGCCATTGAGGAGGTGAGGGGGACCCAAGCATGGCTCCAGGGATGTGAATCTTGGCTTCAATCGAATGAGGGGGAAATGCGACTTCAATCAGGCTCAGCGCTGGAATCTGAGTTCCGGCGTTGGCGCGAGCGATTCAGCCCCTCGGGGGCGACCGGGGCAATCCTGGAAACGTTGCTGGTGGTTGGGATTCTGGTTCTCGGCATTCGAACGTTTTTGATTCATCCGATGTGGGTGCCGACCGGTTCGATGGAGCCGAGTTTCCGTGGGCCGGCGATCGAGTCGATCAAGGGGGGAGCGGTTCTCCAGACGAGAGGGCTGTGGACGCGGCTGCACCGATTTGTGTTTTATGGAGAGAGGGCGGTGCGGAGTGAGGCTCGGGAGAGCGGTCGCTTGCAACTGGTGGACGCGGCACCTCGCAGACTGGGGCCGTTTCGGCTTTGGCAGCGATATGCGATCGGCGACATGGTCCATCGTGTTTGGTTTCCTCCGCCTCAACTGTGGCTTCATGCCGGCCTGAAGGATGGAGCCGTTTTCAAAGCGGGAGCGGAAGTGATTCATCTGAGGGTTCGGAGCGGGGATTGGATGTGGGTGGATCGGCTCAGTATCAATTTTCGACGGCCCCGCCGCGGCGATGCCGTGGTCTTTCGTGCTTCCAGCATTGATGCCCTCCCAAGCGCTCCGTTTTATTTGAAGCGATTGGTTGGCTTTGCTGGAGAACAGATTTCCATCGGTGACGATGGAAAGATTCGCGCAGACGGAGTCGTGCCAGAAACCTTGGATGGAGAGGGCGTTCCCTTCTATGTTAATGGGGCGGTGGCTCATGCAAACGGGTATGCTGCGGTGGCACCCCGCTTTCCGACTGAGGACTCGTTCTTCACGGTTCGGGACCGGCGGGTGTTTGTTTTGGGAGATCATTCGGCTCTCAGTTTGGATAGCCGCGTTTGGGGCGATGTGCCTGAAGGGGCAATCGTCAGCCGTCAGGCCTGGGTGGTATGGCCTTTTTTTCGGAGTGGCTTCTAAGGCCCGAGGAGCTCAGGGCGCAAGATCCGGTTCCGACTCGACGAACTTGAAGAAGTGGGAGTGGGAATTGCGGATAAAGCTTTCGATAGAAACCGAGCCGAGCGCCCCTAGCGTTTGGACGCCCCAGGTTTCAAAGTCGGCGGAAAAGAATGCGTGATAGGAATGGTTCTCTTGGGCCGTCCATTCGAGTTTGAAGTCGCTTCCCTGGCGGACGATGGCGAGCGGGACGCCTCTGACGCGAGGGAGGGCTTGGTTGAGACTTTGAGCCGCGAAGCGCTGGGCATCGTTCCCCCGGCGAATGATTTCGATGGATTGCAGCCGTTGGGTTTCCAGAGGACGATCTCGAGGGTCGGTGTCTGAAGCACCGATTTGGTCGACGACAGCCTGTCCTTCGATGACGGCTCCAAAGACGGAATGAATGCCGTCGAGCCAGGGTGTCGGGGCAAGCGTCACAAAGAACTGGCTGCCATTGGTATGGGGCTGTGCGGTCTTGGCCATGGAAAGGATGCCGGCTCGGTGGTGCTTGAGGTCCTGATGAATTTCGTCCTGGAATCGATATCCTGGCCCGTCGGTTCCGGTGCCGTCACGAGAGCCTCCTTGAATCATGAACCCCTTAATCACCCGATGAAACGTGGTCTGGTGATAAAAGGGTTCTGTTGCGACGGTGGCGTTCGTGAAATCGACCCAGGGACGCGAGCCCTCCACCAAGCTGACAAAGTTGGCGACGGTGCGAGGGGCCCGTTCAAAGTAGAGTTGGCAGGTAAAGGCGCCCTGGTGGGTGGTGAAGACGGCGAAAAGGCCGGGAACAGACGGATTGGCTGCCTGGCACCATGAGCTGCTCGTCAGAAGGATCCCAAGGGCCGCCGTGATCGATTTCATCGTGGAATGCATTTTGAGTCGTCTTTGAGAATCGGATGGTCGATGAATCCACGACGAGAAGCGAGCGATTTTGGTTTTGGAGTGGCAACCCTCTGGGTATGGTCGGGGGGGACTGAGGGCACCCGTTTGCTCGATTGACGATGCTAGCCGAATTGCTTCAATGGAACATTTTGTTTCCCTGGTTCTTGGGGATGGTGTTCGGTGTTTTTGTGGGGGCGACACCGGGATTGACGGCCACGATGGCGGTGGCATTGATTGTGCCGATCAGTTTTTATCTGCCCCCGAATGCGGGGTTGGCGTTGATCATCGGGGTGAGCTTTACGGCGATTTTTGCCGGCGATATTCCCGCCACCTATCTCCGAATTCCAGGAACCCCCGCGTCTGCGGCTGCCACGCTTGATGGCCATGTGATGGCCCAACGAGGCCAGGCCCAGCTTGCCCTGGGGTTGGATCTCTTGTGCTCCTGTTTGGGAGGGATGGTGGGGGTGGGGCTCTTGATTCTCTTGGCACCGCAATTGGCTCGGTTTTCCCTCAGGTTCAGTAACTTCGAGTACTTCTGGCTAGCGGTTCTTGGATTGTCGATGAGTGCGGTCGTGAGTTCTGGCCGGACTTATCGGGGCCTTCTTTCTGCGGCGGTCGGCATGTTGATTTCGACGGTCGGCATCGATGTGGTGAGCGGCAGCCAGCGATACACCTTTGGGAGCATTGAGCTCATGAGTGGCATTGGCTTTATCCCGGTGATGATCGGGCTCTTCGGCATTTCCGAGGTGTTGCGAAATATCTGGCATCCTCAAAAGCTCAGGGAGTCTGCCGTGACGGGGCAGGTCGGTGTCGATGGCTCTGAGCTGAGACGAACGATGTGGCGTTACAAGGGAACGTTGCTCAAGTCGTCGACGCTCGGGACGTTGATTGGGGCTTTGCCTGGGGCGGGGGCGGATATTGCGGCATGGGCAGCCTACGGGTTGGCCCAACGCACGTCCAAACACAAAGAGAGGTTTGGGCAGGGGACCCCCGAGGGAGTGGTGGCGCCCACCAGTGCCAACAACGCGGCGGTGGGTGGGGCCTGGATTCCAGCGTTGGTGTTTGGGATTCCGGGCGATTCCGTCACCGCCATTGTGTTGGGTGCGTTGCTGATGTACGACCTTAAGCCAGGCCCGATGTTATTCGAACAAAGCGGAGCGCAAGTTCAGGCGATTTTTGTCATCGCATTGGTGACCCAACTGCTGTTGCTTCCCGCAGGTTACATCGGCATCAAGACCTTTCGCCTGATCCTCAAACTTCCCCGGTCGATTGTCCTGACCGCGGTGGTGGTCTGTTCGGTGGTGGGGGCGTATGCCTTGAGGAATAGTCTGTTCGATGTCTACTTGATGGTTGCCTTTGGGCTCGTTGGTTTTGCATTGGAGGCCGGGCGTGTTCCCCTGGCTCCACTGATTCTGGGGCTGATTCTGGGACCGATGGTCGAGGAAAACTTAAGAACCGGCTTGATCAAATCGGAGGGGAGCTGGATGCCCTTCGTGAACCGTCCGATTTGTGCGGTGTTGATCCTGATTCTGTTGGCGGCCTTTCTCGGACCACTCCTTTTTCGTTGCATCAAGTCCCGCCTGGGGAGGGCTCAGACGGAGCCGGGTTAAGCTGAGCAGTCGATGGACAGGCGCTTCTGTGCTCCGGTTGACGCACCATCCGCTTCTTTAGGTCCGGGGCGATCGACCAGCCATGGTGCTTGCATCGGGGATTGTTGGGATCAACGACTTCAGGTGGACTCGCAGGGGAATCGCCCCGGCAACCGCTTCCAACTGACTTGACGTCGGGCTTCGATCGACTGACGGTGGTGATCGATGGAGTCATGAAACCGATGAGAATCCAAGTTCTAGAGACGATTCTGTGGGTTGTGGCCCTTTCCTTGACGACGGGGAGCCTGCTTGCACACGACGCGAAACCGGTTCCCAGGCCTAAGAATCTCGATGAATTTCTTAGCTCGTTTAAGCCCCTTGGGTGGACGATTGAGAAAACACAAATCATCAGCGAGAAGGTCGGTGAGAACCGATACGTTCTCTTTGGTACGGGCGGCAACATCGCGGTCAGCATCGGGGATAATGGCGTTCTGATCGTAGACGATCAATTTCCAGTGCTCATGCCTAAGATCAAATCCGCGATCGGCAAGATAGGGGGCGAACGAGAATGCAAAGGGATTGATTTCGCCATCAACACTCACTGGCACTTTGATCACGCGGAAGGCAATTTGGCCCTCGGTCCTCAGGGAACCTGGTTCGTTGCCCAGTCCAGCTCGCGGGAAATGATGAAGCAAGATCACATCATCGACCTGGTCTTCGCATCCTATGAGCAGAACGCCTATCCGAAAGAGGCCTGGCCGCATATCACCTTTGACAAAACCATGCAGTTCCATTTCAACGGAGAGTGGATTGATCTCATGCAACTTCGGCCCCGCCCACACGACGGGTGACACGGCGGTGGTGTTTCGGGGGCATAACGCCGTTCACCTGGGCGATGTCTACAACAATACCGGTTACCCCTTTATCCATGCTGGAAATGGCGGCCAGTTCGACGGTCTCATCAAGTTTTGCTCGCAAACGTTGAAGCAGATAGACGAGAACACCGTTGTGATCCCTGGTCATGGGCCTGTTTCCGATTACCAGGGTCTGGTTGATTATATTGAAATGCTCACCATCATCCACCAACAGATGGTGGCGTTGATCGAAGAAGGCGAATCCCTTTAGGAGGTTTACGAGGCAAAAGTCACAAGCGAATGGGATCAGACAAAGGGTAATCCGACGGGCTTTATTAATCGTGCTTATATGAGTCTGATCCACCGTGTCGTTGTGGATCAGCGGTAGTCGAGGAAATCATCTGATGAGGCCCCAGACTTAAGGATCGCCCAACCTTGCCGGATCCTCGCTCGTCCCTGCGGCATCATGCGGTCATGCGGGAGACGAGGCGGCACCAAGAACGATCACATCGCACGGAGTGGCTTCCACCGTTATTGGGATCTGAATTTCCAGAGGTGGCCGATGCTACGGACGAAAAGGTGACCATTCGAGACCGACGGCGTTGAGTGGCAGGTTTCGGCGAGGTCGAACGTAGTGTGAATCTTGAACGTTCCATTACCGGAGACCACATAGAGCTTTCCGGCATCGCTGACGGCCAGCAGTTGGTCATTGACGGCAATCGGGGATCCGAAGAATCGGCCCCGGGTCCGCTCCGACCATTTGACTTCCCCAGTTTCCGGGACGACGCACGAGAGGATTCCGCCGTCACTCCAGAGGAAGAGGAAGCCGCCGTGGGCCAGGAAACTTGGGACGTAAGGCGCTGAGCGTCGGATTTCGTAGGCCAGCTCGGGCGAGGTTCGGGAGCGTCCGTCGGGCGGACGGACGGCGACCAAAAAGTTGCCTCCTCCTCCGCTACCGCAACTTCCGAAGACGAGTCCCCCGGCGATCACCGGTGAACTGCAACTGCGCTTATCGAATGCGTTCGTATATTCCCACAGGGGGGCCCCGGTTCGGGGGTTGAGCGCTCCAATGCCGTGCGCTTGGCTATTGACGAGGAGAATGGCATTGCCCTTGGCATCCTCAGAGAGGCACGGAGTGGAATAAGCGGTCTTGGCGCTACGCCGGGGGGTTTTCCAGCGGGTCTCTCCGGTTTTCTGGTCCACTGCGATGATGAAGCTTTCCCCGAGTTGCTCGTTGGTGATGATGACGAGATCTTCAAAGAGCATGGGGGAAGTTCCTGGGCCGTGTTGGCTTTGAAATACCCCGAGATCCCGTTTCCAGATGAGGTTTCCATGATGGTCGAGCCCGGCGAGAAACAGGGACTCGGGTGTTCCCCAACTGGCAAAGACTCGATCCCCATCTACGGCGCAGGTGGGGGAGGCGAAGCTGTTGAACTTGTGTTTCTTGAAGGGTTGATAGGGAAACGCTTTGTCCCAGGCGAATGCACCGCTTTCCTCCTCCAGTGCGACGATCCGGAAGGCTCCGGACGCGGGGTCGGTACTGGTGAGAAAGATTCGGTCCTCCCAATGGACCGGGGAGGAATGACCCTCGCCGGGAAGCGCCCGCTTCCAGACGACATGCCGATCGGACAAGGCCTTGAAGTTTGCCGAGCTCCCGGTTTGTCCCGTTCCATTGGGTCCCCGAAACCGACTCCACTCCTCGGTGGCCCCCAGGGTTTGAAGGGAGACCATGAGGCCTAGGACCAGGGATGAGACTGAAGGCTGGTTCATGGCGGAATGGTTGAGTCTTGGCCAACGAAAGCAAGCACTAATTAGGAGAACTTTTAGTTTGTTTCATCACTTGGTGCAAGAAGGGATGGGGCCGATCCCATTCAATCGTTC
>DEAY01000035.1:823-6182 GCA_002348345.1 Verrucomicrobia bacterium UBA2970 | reverse complement strand
GAAGAACAAAATGAAAAACAAGAGATTATTCGCGCTTATACTAACACTAGCGGCAACCATGTTTCTTCTGGTTTCGCCGGCAGAAGCAAAACCACCAAAACCCAATGTCAGTTGGGTGTTCGGCCCAGACCCGAACACTCGCGGGGGAACTTGCCGGAAGCTTCCTGCCGGTCATACCGCGACCGTCTCAATCACGATCGCGAATAGTACAAAAACGTTCACCTTTACGCCCGGCACGACCGGAGCCGAAATTGGCTGGACGTCGTTTGATAACAAGACTCATAATACCTCTACCGACGCGTCGGTTAGTGTAGTGGTGAAGAATGCGAGTGGCAGGCAGGTAGCCCAGTCTAAATTCAACACGAGAATTACTTCGAGAACCCTTAACTTGAGTGCTCCTCCAAGAGCAAATGCCCAGATCTTCAGCTGTTATGCTAGGATCAAGGACAAGGGGCCTTGGCATATTTACCTGAAAGACCCCTCATCGGTTGGTAAAGAGGTTGTCTACATGCTCTTCAGTCTGAAATAGTTCCTGCTGAACAAGTCGACTTCTCATAAATTCAACCAGCGCGGTCGCGTGTGACACGGGCCGCACTGGTCGTTTTTTAGCTAAGGGAGTCGGTGAATCCCGATTGGAACCATGAATCGATCAGCATTCCTTAGTTTGGTCGTTTGGTCGTTGCTTCTCTGCTCCCTGCCGTGCCTACATGCTAGACAGCTGCAACTGTCGATCAGGGCCGAAGGCAGCGAATCGCTGGTCATCGTGGTCGGCAGCGATGATTATTGGAGCGGGATGGCTGACGGCAAGGCCACGGAGCAACCCCTTCGCCAAACCTACCAAGCCACCGACTCCACCCGCACCGGCACCGCCTTGATTGACCTCTCTCCCCTGGGAGATTCAAGCGTGGCGGTGGTCGCATTTGCCGACAGTAATGGCAATGGTGAACTGGACCTTGACGAGGCGGGCCAGCCCATCGAACGCTACGTCAGCAATCCCTCCGCCAATTCCTGGGATGAGTTTATTGCAAGGGGGGGATTGCCGGTGGAATTTTTAGCCGGCAAGATGACGATTGATTTGCGCCGGCGCTTCGGACTCCGGGTGAGAGTGATCGCGCCCAAACCGGAAGGGATGGTCTATCTCGCACTGAATGACGAGAATGCCTACGGCAACAACGAGGGCATCCGCGAAGAGATCACCTTGCAACCGAGCGATCTTGGCCTCGTGAAGGCCGAGTTCAGCGTCCTGCCGGGACGCTACTGCATTCGTGCCTTTCAAGATCTCAATGGAAACGGAGCGCTAGATTTCAGTCTGTTTGGAAAGCCCAAAGAGCCTTTTGCCATTCATCGCAAGCCGAACCGTTTGAAACGAAATCAACCGTTCTCCGATATTGCCTTCCAGGTCGATCGCGATCCGGTTGCTATCACCCTGCGCCTGGAATAGGAGGTGAAGCGCTGGATCTTCATGGCGTTGGCGGGGGGGGCTGTTTCGTGCGTGGCTTCAGAGGGTGATTTGCCGGCAACGGTGATTCGGTTGAGCGAAGTGCAGGTGGTGGATCAAGCGCTCAAGCAGGCCCTTCCCATCCAAATGGTCAAGCTGGACCGGATCCAGCAACGCTTCGCACTAAGGGTGGCCGAGGACGAGTTTCAACCCAATTTCAATCTCTCGATCGGATCCTCATTGGCGGGATCGAAAGATCGCTCGGCCAGTCCAAATCAGTCGACTGCTCTCTTGGCGTCCAGCCTTACGCCAAGCGTGGATTTACGGCTTCCCAGTGGGGGAAGCATGTCGGTGACCTACGTCACGTTGCGGGATTTCACCGACCTCTCACCGGATCCGACCGCAGCCTATCCCCTCACTCAATGGGGGGCGAATTGGAATATCAGCCTTTCGCAACCGTTGTTGCGGGGAGCGGGATGGACGGCGGCAACTGCCAATTTAAGAATGGCCCGACTGGGCAATCAACAGAACATCGAACAGTTGCGGGATACCGTCATGGGGGTGGTCAGTCAAGCGCTTGGTCTATATCGCGCCTTTGGTGCCGCTTCCCGCGCGCTGGAGATCGCCCGGACCTCCTTCCAACGGGGTGAAGAGTTGCTGGACCAAAACCGCCTCCTCGCGCGGCAGGGCCAGTTGAGTGATCTGGAAATCAAACAGGCCGAGGCCAACCGCGCGACCCGCCAGCTATCCCTGCTCTCGAGTGAGAACGCTCATGATGCCGCCCGACTTGCACTGGTGCGCTTTCTCCAATTGGAAGATCAGATGCAGATCGAACCCGCGGAGGAACCGGCCGTGGAAAAGGTAACCATTTCCCGGGACGAAGCCATGCAGATGGCCTTTCAAACGCGTCCCGACGTCAAGGTGATGCGCCTCAACACCCAGGCGATTCAGATCAGCGCGGATGTCGCGGACAACAGCCTCCTCTACGACCTCAACCTGGTGACCTCACTGGCCGGGCCGGGGACATCGTCCGCCAACTCGTTTTTCAAGGCGAACGAGGTGCTCGGTCGTGCAGACAAGCTGAACTGGTCTGTCGGGGTCGTCATGAACATTCCCTTGTGGGGCGACTATTCACGGCGACAAGCCGCCCTTGGTGCCCGGATCGCCGTCGAGAAACAGGAACAGGCGGAGCGGCAGCTGATGCTCAATGTCCAGACTGACGTCCTGAACAGTCTGAGGAACCTTCGAATCACCGAGCAGCAACTCGAAATCGCCTCAGCGAACGCTGGATTGGCGCGACAGGCCTACGAGGGTCAGGCCGAGAAACTCAAATCCGGATTGAGCAGCACTTTTCAGCTTCGCCAACAGGAGGATTCACTCCTACAGGCGGAGAATGCCGAGGTGGAAGCCCGGGTTGGCTACCGGAATGCCGTGACGCAATTGTGGCAGACACTGGGCACGTTGAACCGCCGCTGGGGCATCAAGGTCGATGATATTGAAACGGATGCGCAGCGCATGGAGCCCGACTACGTGCGCACCAGGAACAAGCCTTGGGATCGGCTGATGAAGGGGCGATGACATGCCGGAGATAAAGAAATCCAAACACGCGGCCGAGCTGGAGGTGCTCCTGTCGATTGTGGAGAAGGCGGCCAACCTCATGCAGGCGGAGCGGGCGACCCTGTTCCTGCACGACGCCAAGGACGGGACCCTATACAGTCGTGCGATCACAGGCGAGGCGGTTTCAGAGATCCGCATCCCGGTGGACCAGGGGGTGGCCGGACAGGTCTTTCAATCGGGTGATCCTCAGGTGATCAACGACATGGAGGGAACCGGACACTACTCCAAGGTTGACGCCCGCACCGGCTTCATCACCCGCTCCATGATGTGCCTCCCCCTGAACGGTAAGTCCGGTCAACGGGTCGGGGTGATTCAGGTCTTGAACCGTCACAAGGGAAACTTCTCAGCCGAAGACCTGCCCCTTCTTGAGGCATTTGCCAGCCAGAGCGCGATGACGATTGAAAACGCGCGCCTTTGCGATCACCTGGCTGAAGCGACCGATCGTTCGACCGCGCTGGCCGACGAACTGGACCAGGTCAACCGAGAGTTGCAGGAGGCCTACCGAGACCTGGAAGCCCGCAGCGGGGAGGTGGAGGGACGTCTGAAGCGAGGGAAGTTGATCCGGAACCTGGTGTTGGCCTCGCTGGGCATTGCCTTGGTGGTCGGGGCCTTCTTCATCATGCGTTCGGGACTCGTCAATCGGATGGAGGAATCGGAGGACTACGTTTCGGAGGACCTGGGTCAGGAAGCCCAGGTCGTGGTCGAGACCGTGGAACGTTCGCTGACGCTCCGGGGGAGTCTGGCTCCCTTGCGAATGGCGAATGTCGTCGCCCCATTTAGTGGCAGGATTTCCGAGAGCTATGTGAACTACGGCGACAGTGTCACCGAGGGGCAACTGCTGCTGAAGATCCATCCCGGCCAGCAGCAGGCCAATCTTCGCAACGCAAGAATTGCCGAGATGCGGGCTCGGGCCGAGTTGGAGAAACTCAAGGGGTGGGACAGCTCGGCTGAGGTGGTTTCCGCCCACCGCAACGTGAGGCAAAGTGAACGGCAGTTGGAGATCGCCCGCCGCACCCACGAGAACAACCGGGTCCTGTTCGAAAAGGGGATCATCGCAAGCGTCACCCTAGAGCAGATGGAGGCTGAAATGGAATCCGCCACCGCCAACCTCAGTGCCTCGACCAACCAACTGGCCAGCATCATCGCACAAGGGGGAGGGGAGAATTTGAAGTCGGCCGAGCTGCAGTTTGAAAATGCCAGCGACCAACTGGCCGCCATCGAGGAATTGCTCGAGCGGGCCGAGGTGCGGGCCCCCGCCGACGGGGTGCTCCTGGAACCTCCCCGCCAAGACGGGCAGCAAGGCGGCATGGTGATTGACGTCGGCGCGCTTCTCCAGGAAGGGAACCTGATCTTCGCTATCGGCAACCTTTCGGGCTTTACCGTTCGCACTGAAGTGGACGAACTGGACGTGGTCAAGATCAAGTCCGACCAGCTGGTCGAGGCAAATTGCGACGCCTTTCCTGAACTGAATCTGCGAGGGCAGGTCAAGGCGGTCTCCTCCCAGGCCCAGATCGGTGGAGGCGGGTTGCCAGCGTTCGGGGTGGAGGTGGTCATCCCCGAGCTTCCGGGCACGGCCCGGGGGCGGCTACAACTGGGCATGAGCGTCAACCTCTCGGTCGTCGTCTATCGCAATGAGTCGGCACTGACGGTGCCGGTGGCGCTGGTCGAAACCGACGGCATGGCAAACTACGTCTGGAGGATCGCGGAGAGTGGGCAACCGGAACGAAGGGAGATCGAAACCGGATGGACCACCGTGGACCGTGTGGAGGTCAAGGGTGGCTTGGTCGAAGGCGATCGTGTGGTGCCCCAGCCAACGGATGATCCGGGGGAGATGCCGTGAAGCCGGTCATCGAGCTGAACAACATCCACAAATCCTACTACCTTGGCCCGGTGGAGCTGAAGGTATTGAAAGGGATCTCGTTTTCCGTCCATCGGGGCGAACTGGTGTCGCTGATGGGCACCTCCGGATCGGGTAAGTCGACCCTGATGAACATTCTCGGGATGCTTGACCGTCCCAGTTCGGGTGATTATCTCTTCGATGGGCGTGCGGTCGTGGAGGCCGATGACGCCGCCACCTCGGCTATTCGCAACCGGAGCATCGGCTTCGTGTTTCAGCAGTTCCAACTACTTCCTCGTTTGGTGGCACGCGATAACGTGGCCCTGCCCCTGCTTTACCGGAAGACCGGACAACGGGACCGTCGGAAGAAGGCGATGGAGATGCTGGAAAAGGTGGGGCTTGCCGAACACGCCAGCCATCTGCCACGCCAGATGTCGGGAGGCCAGCAACAACGGGTGGCCATCGCC
>DEAY01000035.1:0-514 GCA_002348345.1 Verrucomicrobia bacterium UBA2970 | reverse complement strand
ACAACGGGTGGCCATCGCCCGGGCACTCGTCGGTGCTCCCTCGCTGATCCTGGCGGACGAACCAACAGGAGCCCTCGACTCCCGGGTGGGCCAGGAGATCATGGACCTTTTCATTCGCCTGAACCAGGAGGATGGCATCACGGTGGTGATCATCACCCACGACGAAAACGTCGCCCGGCAATGCGGTCGACAGATTCGGTTGCGGGACGGGTTGCTTGTGCCTGACGAGGAACTTCACCAGCCGCTCGATCGTTCATGAACAACATTCGCGAAGCCCTGCTCTGTCTTTGGTCCTCCAAGCAACGCACCCTCTTGGCGCTGCTGGGGATCACCATCGGCATCGCCTCGGTGATCGCCATGGTCACCGTCGGGGCGATGGTGGAACGGGAGGCGATGAAGCAGTTCGAGTCATTGGGGACGGACTTTGTGCAGGTGTTGGTTACCCCGGATTTCACCACCGGCAAACGGGTTGTCATCCGCCCGGATATGGGAGAGCGACTGTGCCGGGAATGCG
>DEAY01000367.1:20720-30463 GCA_002348345.1 Verrucomicrobia bacterium UBA2970 | reverse complement strand
ACAGTGCAGGGATTCTATCCGGATCGACCCTACCGTCCTGGATATCAGGTCTCAGCGCAGCGATGAGTTTCTTTGTATGCTTGGCCGCAGCGTTGGTCGGACTCAATCTGTACCACACGGTTGGCAACCGGTTATCGAGCCTTTTTGAACCTGAGTTTCGATTCGTCACTGTCGCGACGGTTTCATTCCTTCTTCTCGGTCTTTTGGGTGCCGTCAACGCCATGAGCGGGGTGGCGGAGCTGACCCAGTTTACCCTGGTTCTGCCGGCATTGCAGACCTTGGCTTTGGGAGGGTTTATCATGATGGCGTTGTTCGCTGGAATCTACCATATCCTGCCGCGGATCCTGGGGATCAATGAATCTCAAATCGGGGCGGTTAATCTACACTTCTGGCTTAGCTTGGGGGGGCTGGCGCTGACGATTGGTGTGTTGGGGCTGGGTGGGCTGCTTCAGGGACAAACCATGATTGACCCGACGATTCCTTTCACGGCGGTCACCAAGTCAGCCCTGACTTTTCTGAGACTAGAGACGGTGGGGTCGATACTCCTGCTCGCCGGGAGCGTGGTCTTCATGGTCAATGTGGGGAAAGTGGCCTGCCGGCTGGTTTGCTGTGGGCCCAAAGGAATTCTGAGCGGCCTGACTGGAGCTGAGAATGTCGAGGAGGGTTCCGAGACAGCGGCGTCGGAATCCCGCCCGCGGACCAATGCCGTCGCTCCGAAGCGGGCGGCCAACAAAGCTCCCAAAAAATCCGCCAAGAAGACAACCAAGAAGGCGGCTGCCCCCAAGAGAAAGCAAGCAAAGAAGGCTGCGAAGAAGTCATGAATAATGGGCTCCTATTGTTTCTCGGAATCCTTGCGGCGATGATGTCGTCGTGGTTTGGTTTCGTCCACACGCCTCAGGTTCAATTCGGCAATCTGCTGCCCGAGCGGGACGAAATCACGGGGGCTACTTTTCCTAGTCCCAGAAGCGGTTCGGCGAATCGAGGGCGGGCGATATATCGAGAAAATGGATGTGCCAGCTGCCACACGCAACAAGTGAGGCAGGAAGGATATGATTTTTCGGTTTCGGTCAGTGATTTTGGAACCAACACGGTCGACGTGTCATCCGTACTGGCTGGGCTCTCCGAAAGTTACACCCAGGGTTCCCCGTTGCCGGCCGTTCCTTACAAGTTGGCCGAGGGTGTCGACCTTCGGGAGGCCGAGCAGACAGTGAAGAAGCTCTCCAATGCTGGAGCCGCTGCGCGGGCGTTGATTTCCGTCTCAGGCAGTGACATTGAACGAGGCTGGGGAATCCGACGGACGGTGGGGAGTGATTATTTGTTGGACGCCGAGGTGATGCTCGGAAGCGTTCGGATTGGTCCAGACCTGGCCAATCTTGGAAATCGGAATTCCGATTCGAATTGGCATTATGTGCACCTCTTTCAGCCTCGGCAGGTGGTTGAAGACTCCGTCATGCCCAGCTACGCTTATCTCTTCGATAAGCGACCGGTCAATGGGGTTCCCGACGCCGATGCATTGCGCTATGATGGCGAATTGGTGACCGACGCCGAAGGGCGTCAAGTGATTCCGAGGAATACGGCGAAGGATCTCGTGGCTTACCTGTTGAGCTTGCGTCTGGACGAGCCCGTTTTCGAGGCTCCGGCTCCGGAGCAGGAAAAGAAGGCGACGCCTTCCGAGGACGCGGAGACCGAGGCAAGCCCGGCGAGTTCTGAATAGCTTTACCATGTCTGACTCATCCAAACCAGATTTCGAACCCACCGCATCAAACGCGCCTGTCCCGGTTGGCTTCATTGTGGCGTTCGTGGTGTTGTTTTATCTCTCGACATTGTACCTCGATGGGAACGCGGGGGGCTTTGACGCAAAGGTTTATGAACCGTTCACCTCGCTCGACGTGGTGAAGGCGGTTCAGCCGAAAGGCAACATGGATCCCCGATTCGAAAAAGGTAAGGCGGCCTATGCGATCTATTGTTCTGCCTGTCACCAGTCGAACGGAGCGGGAAGCCCTGGCCAATTTCCTCCACTCGCTGGCTCAGATTGGGTCAATGCGGAGGGTCCGAACCGAATCATTCGTTTGGTGATGAATGGGTTGGCGGGGCCAATCGTGGTGAACGGGGAAAATTGGGCACCGCCCGCCCAGATGCCTCCATGGGGTCCGGTGATCACGGATGATGAGGAATTCGCATGCCTGATGACGTATATTCGCGGTGAGTCTGAATGGGGTAACAGTGCGAGTCCGGTCACCGCCGAGCAAGTGGAAGCGGTTCGAGCTGAGGTCAGCTCACGCGTGGCTCCCTGGACGCAGGAAGAGTTGTTCCAGACTCCAGAACAGTAGACGGCGGCAGTTGAGTGAGGGAGTCTTGTCCCCTGGAAGCATCCTATGGTCCATGTCGGGATTGGCTATGATGTTCACGCCTTGGTCGAAGGGAGGCCTCTGATCCTGGGGGGTGTTGCGATTCCTCATTCAAAGGGTCTCAAGGGCCACTCCGATGCCGATGTTCTCATGCACGCCATCTGTGATGCCGTGCTGGGGGCGATAGGGGAGCGGGACATTGGTCAGTTTTTTCCAGATACCGATCCTCGTTGGAAGGGGACATCAAGCAAGTTGTTTTTGGAGGAAGCGCGGCGTCAGGTGGAATTGCACAAGGGGAGACTCGTCAACGTCGACGCGACGATCATTGCGGAACAACCGAAGCTAAACCCTCATGTTGACGCGATGAAAGGGAATATTGCCGATGCCCTCCGATTGCCCCCGGAACGGGTTGGGATTAAGGCCACCACCAACGAGAGGATTGGGTTTTTGGGCCGTGAAGAGGGCATTGCCGCCACTGCGGTGGCCAGCGTCGATATCAATCCCTAGCTCTGGGTGGGAAGCAGCTTGGCAAATCGCCGACGAGCGGCTTCCCACGCCTCGCGATCCATTGGGGAGTAGGTCTTCAGGTGACTCGAGCCTCTCACGATTTCTCTGGCCTCCCCGAGGTCCTGAAGATGGCCGAGTGCGAGGGCCTGGATGAGGATGTTGCCCGCCGCCGTAGCCTCGACGGGTCCCGTGATCACCGGGCGTTGAATCGCGTTGGCGGTGAACTGGTTCAGGAGATCGTTTTTTGATCCGCCACCGACGATGTGGAGGACCTCTATGGACTCGCCCGTAAGGGCTTCCAACTCCTCCAGGGTCTTCCGATAGAGAAGCGCCAGGCTCTCGAGAATACATCGGGTGACGGCACCTGCTCCCTGGGGTTTGGGTTGTTCCGACTCTTGGCAGAATGCAGCGATGGCTGCGGGCATATTCTCAGGGGCGACGAATCGGGCCTCGGTGGGATTCACTAAGCTTGCGAAGGGCTGGGCGTTCCTTGCCAGTTCGGTCAGTTTGGCATAGTCGTAGGGGCTGCCCTCATCTTCCCAAACTCTACGAGACTCTTGCAGAAGCCAAAGGCCACTGATGTTTTTAAGCAGTCGAATTGAGTTTCCATAGCCGATTTCGTTGGTGAAATTAAGATCCCGGCACGCATCGGTTAAGATGGGTTCTGCTCGCTCCACTCCCATCAGGGACCAAGTCCCTGAACTCAGATATGCCCACTGGGGCCCTTTAGCGGGAACGGCCGCCACCGCAGCGCCCGTATCGTGGGAACAAGTGGCGACGATTTCCAACTCGGGGAGTCCAGTTGCTCGTTGGAGTTCGGGGGAGAGCGCCCCAATGCGGCTACCGGAAGGGACCACCGAGGGAAATAATTCTCTTGGAAAATCCATGAGGTCGAGGAGTCGGGTTGACCAAGCGCCCGCCTTCGGATTGAAGAGCTGAAAAGTGCTCGCCATCGAGATTTCAATGACGGCTTTGCCGCCAAGGAGACAATTAAAGCCATCGCCCACGCCGAGTAACGTTTGGGCGTTTTGTAGTCGCTCTTTCTCTTCTGCAGCAAGCTGGTAGAGGGCGTTGAGCGGCATCATTTGGACTCCAGTCTCGGCAAAAATGGTCGGCCAATCCACCCGTCTAAATGTACGCTGGGTTCCGATTGCCGTCCGGGGATCGCGATAGTGAAAGGTGGGAGGGATCGGTGCATTGTCAGCGTCAAAGAGGATATAGTCGACGCCCCATGAGTCGCAGCTGATGGACTGAAATGGCTGTTTCAGGCGGGCCGCGATCTCCAATCCCTTTTGGAGCTCATGAAAGAGTTGGTCGATGTTCCAGTGAATCGATCCTTGATTTCGAATCGGGGTATTGGGAAATCGGTGAATCTCCTCGAGGCTGAGTTGATTCTCTTCGAGAACACCGTGTACCAATCGACCGCTTTCGGCGCCGAGGTCGCAAGCCAGGTAGTGTTTAGCCATGGATGATTTGGGTTCGACGGGATCCATGAAACCAGTGGGTGAAGGGATCGACAACTGCAAATTCATCGGGAGGAGGGGGATCCTTTTGGCTGAGTCAGAGGGCGAAAGCATGGAACAGGAGGCCCATCCATTGAACTTCTGGATGCCTTGATCTAGAATAGGATTGTGGGCAAGGGAGAGATTAGCTGGAAGGGTCAGTTTGAGGATGGCCGCAAGCGTCAAATCTACGCGAAGCACGTCTCCAAGGAGTGGCGGTTCTTTGAGCGGGAGAAGCGGTATGATCGATGGGAGCCGCTCGATCACCCCTCCCTCGATGACTGGACTGCGTTGTTGGATGGTATCGAGAGACGGGTTCAACGCCGACTCATACCGATCGACGAAATCCGACGAGTTCAAGGTCGAGTCAAAGAGATCTTTCCCGAAGCCGAATTCTGAAATGAGAAGCCCCTCCTTCTTGAAGGAATCTTGAACCGGGGTGATCCGGTTGAGAAAATACGGAGTCCTGACGCATCAAAGCGCGATCACCGTTCACGACACGAGGTCTCTGACCTGATGATTGGGCCAAGATAGGGTCTCGGAACGGCCGCTTCATCAGGCTCCTGGCGAGGGTTTGAGATAAGGGTTGAGAGGGAATGATCACACTGCGATATTCAGTCATCGAAGCGCCTTCGAGGAGAGGGTTCACCAAGCATGAGCGACGTAAGCACAGAGCGATTTATCAATCGAGAACTGAGTTGGTTGGACTTCAACCGCAGGGTTCTTGAGGAGGCGGAAGACGAAACGAACCCTCTCCTTGAACGGCTCAAGTTTCTTTGCATTGTGAGTTCGAATTGGGATGAGTTTTTTGAGGTGCGAGTGGCGGGGCTAAAGGCCCAGGTCGAAGGGGGAATGATTCGGCCCGGTCCCGATGGGCGGAGGCCGGCGGAAACATTGGCTGAAGTTTCCCGACGAATGCACGAACTGGTGCGGGTGCAATACGGAATTTGGAGGGGCTCGATCAGGCCGGCGCTGGTTCGGGAAAAGATTGAGGTCTGTCGACTCTCGGAACTGGTTCCCGAACAACGGGCGTGGATCGACCGATATTATTCTGAGCAGGTGGCCTCCGTCCTCACCCCACTGGGAATTGATTCCGCGCATCCCTTTCCCCAGCTCCTCAACAAGAGCCTCAACGTTCTCGTGAGCATCGAGGGGGACCCTGCCGAAGCAAGCGAAACCCGGTTGGCAGTGGTTCAGGTGCCCCGAATCTTGTCACGGCTCGTGCGACTGCCCAGGTGGGAGGGTCGGCGACAGTATGTGTTTCTCGAGGAAGTGATCTTCCGTCATCTCGACACCCTGTTTCCCGGGAACGTTATTCTGGGGCACTGGTGTTTCCGAGTGACACGAAACAGTGAGCTCTACATTGACGAGGAATCCGCGGCGAGCATGATCAAGGCAGTTGAAAAGGAGCTCTTCAACCGGCGCAAAGGGGCCGCAGTGCGGCTTGAGGTTGACCAATCGTGTCCGGCGGCCCTGCGACAACAACTCATGGGTTATCTCAAACTCGGGGACCCAGACGTCTACTCAATCGAAGGGCCGATTGATCCGGTTCCCTTGATGGCCGTTTATGGGGACGATCATCCCGCGGAATTAAAGGATCAGCCGTTCGTGGCCCCGGTCGCCGAAGCGCTGCAGGGACGAGACGATTTTTTTCAGGTCCTTAAGGAGCGCGATGTGCTGTTGCATCATCCCTACGAAACGTTTAGTTCGGTCATCGAGTTCATTGAACAGGCCGCTGATGATCCGGGAGTGCTGGCCATCAAACAGACGCTCTATCGTTCGGGTTCGGATGATCGCATCTTCGCGGCATTGACCCGGGCAGCCCGCCAGGGAAAACAAGTGACGGTCATCGTCGAACTCAAGGCGCGATTCGATGAAGACAACAATATCAAGAATGCCCGCCTTCTTGAGGAGGAAGGGATTCATGTGTTGTATGGCATGGTGGGGTACAAGATCCACAGCAAGATGTGTTTGGTGGTCCGGAGGGAGGACGATCGAATTCGCCGATATATCCATTTGTCCACGGGGAACTACAACCGAACCACGGCTCGAATTTACACCGATATCGGTCTTTTGACGGCCCGGGAAGACTTGGGTGAGGATGTCGCCAGCCTCTTTAATCTCCTGACCGGAATCTGCCAATTCCAACCCACCAAGAAACTCTTGGTGGCTCCCTTTAGTCTGCATCGAGAAATGTTGGCTTTGGTGAGCGCGGAGGCGGAGAACGCGACGCGCGGCGTGCCCGCCCGCATCATCGCAAAGATGAACGCCTTGGTGGATCCCGAACTCATTCGGGCGCTTTATGACGCCTCTCGAGCGGGAGTCGAAATCCGCCTATTGGTTCGTGGCGTGTGTTGCCTTCGTCCGGGGGTTCCTGGGATGAGCGAGCGGATCGAGGTTCGGAGTATCGTCGGGCGCTTCCTAGAGCATACCCGAATCTTCTATTTTGAGAATGCCTGTCGGCCAAAGGTGTATCTTGGGAGCGCCGACTGGATGCCGCGCAACTTCTTTAATCGAATTGAGACGGTGTTTCCGATTGAGGACGGAGTGCTTCGTGATCGGATCATTCATGAGATCTTGAGCTTGAGTTTGGCGGACAACAAAAAGGGTCGGATCTTGAACCCTGATTCGACCTATCGCCGGGCCATCGCCGAACCCGACGCCCTTTGCGACAGCCAAGAGGGTTTCATGAAACGCTCGCTTGATCGGGAGCGCCAATCCCGGCAACCGGTGAGTGGGAATTCGATGGCATCAATGAAGGTCCGACGATCGCCTCCCTCGGAGTTCTCTGGATCATGATTCACCTCTCGAAACCGCTTGGCGACGCCTATTTGGCCCGGTTATGGAAGTGGCTCTCGGAAGAGCCGGAGTATGCAGGGCAGACGACCCTCTTCATTACCACCGATCATGGTCGGGGGCGAACCCCCTATACCTGGCAGAATCACAATGATCGATTGCCGGGAGCCCGGAGCACTTGGTTGGCCCTGGTGAGCCCGAACGTGGGCCAGCGAGGCGAATGGTCCCATCACCGTCGAGTCTACTCCAGCGAGATTGCAGCGACCTTTGCGCGGTTGGGTGGATATGACTTGGCGGATGAGAGTCCCCGCTCGGCAGGTCCCATTGAGTTTCTCATCGCGCCTCCGTGATTATTCGTTGGGGTCACTGTGGGTCGATAGGATAATGCGGCGAAACCGCCGTTCTTCGGATGGTTTGAGATCGTTGCAGGTCCGGTCCCTGATCGTTTCGTTGCCATCGTCACTGAGGAGGTGGATTTCGCTGAGGCCGGTCGTGGGAAAAAGGAGCAGCGATTCGGGATTGCTGTTCTTGGGGAGAGAGGCGAACACTCGCCGTGGACTCTGAGATTGGCCGTCCCAGCTAAAGAGGTAGGGCCTGCCTTTGCCGTTCCGGGCTTCGGTGGTGAAGAGATAGGTCGTCTCGAATCGTTCAAAAGCCCGTATGCCGGTGCCTCCGAGGAGGAGTTGATGAGCGTCTCCGAACCGGGGTTCTGAACCCAGGAGGATTTCCCGAGGATTCTTCAGTTCAATCAGGATCGTGCGCCCGTCGACAATCGGTGAGCGAAACCCAATCAGAAGGGTGCCTGAGGGAGTTGAGGAAAGGCCCTCGATGTTGAGGCCACCGGGTAGATCACCAGGGGATTTGGCCGATTCTTCAAAATCGAGATTCGGAATGGGTTGGGCTTCCTCCAGGGCTTTGTGGAGTTTGGTGAACGGTTTTCCAAACGGCCGGAGTTGGATCTGTCCGTCAACCGAGGAGTAGGTAAGCCCAAAGAGCTGTCGGCGGCCTTTTCGCTTTTCCCCGTCTTTGGAACGAGCATGGGACGCGATCACATAGACCTCGGTTCCGATGAGGGTCATGCCCTCGATGTCGGATTCGTCGTCTTTCTTTTTCAGGTCAAGGTATTTTCTGAAGTTGACTTCCATCACCGGGCCCCTCGAACCGTTTCGCGCGTAGACGCGGAGGACGCTATTCTCGTCATTGCCCACAAGGAAGAATTCATCATCCAGGGCGACGCCGGCCGAACCGTCGCAGCACCCCGTATGGTAAACCTGGGTGATTTCCGGATAGGTGAGTTGAGGCGACGTGAAATCAGGCGCTGGTTGAGAGGACCTGGGAGTTTCGGCCACCGTTGGGTTGACCGGGGATCCGAGTCGGGACGCTGAACGGTCGTCGCACCCAAGCCACGTCGAGGTCAACAGGAGCCAAACCAGGAGGGCAGCGCAAGGGGGCGGCGCTCCGGAATGATCGCGTCGGTGACCAACGGCTTCGACCATCGATTTGGCCAACCAAGTCATAGAGCCCGAAACGAGGATAATGATGCCTCATGAATCATTCGGCGAATCTATCAGGGTGCTGGTTGGACGGCAACGACGTTGCAATTCATGGGTTGACGAATCCGAACGCTGCCGTCTTTATTTGTTCTTGAAAACGCCTATGAAAACAAGTCCATCGAACGATTTGCTGTCCCGTGACAAAGGGGTGCCGCCTGGCCTCTGGCGACGGGGATTCACCTTGATCGAGCTTTTGGTCGTAATCGCCATCATTGCGATTCTTGCAGGAATGCTCCTCCCGGCGCTCGGAAAGGCCAAAGCGAAAGCCAGCGGAATCAAGTGCTTGAATAACACCAAGCAATTGGTGCTGTGCTGGATCATGTACGCTGATGACAATGAAGACAGGTTGGTGCCCAACTTTTTGGGCTCCACCGAATCGTGGATTGATGGAACTCGGGGAATTCAAGGAGCTGCTCCGACCCCCAATATGACCAATCGAAACATCATCGCCGACGGCTTGTTGTTTCAGTATAACTCCTCCGTCGCCATCTATCAGTGTCCCGATGACAAACGTTGGCCTTTGGTTGGTGCGAGATCGGTAAAACGGGTTCGAAGCTACTCGATTCAAGGCCGGCACAATAGTAACGTGACCTTTGTGCAGGGGCCAAAGTATCCCGACTATCGAAAGCTTGGAGACCTCCGTTTTCCCGGGCCGTCTCAGAACATGGTCTTTGTCGATGAGAATCCTTTCACCATCGATGATGGCTACTTTGCCATCCCCGTTGGAACGGATCCGGCGAAATGGCAGAATGCCCCTGCAGCGCGCCACAATTGTTCAGGGATCTTTGGGTTTGCCGATGGGCACTCCGAGTCCCTTCGCTTCGTTGAGCCCACCACTTGTAAGATCAAGAAGCTGGATTACTACTCGCCCCAACGCCAGAATGATCGAGACCTGCGGCGAATCTCCGATTGGATCCTGCTGAAAGACGGATACGACCGGAACGCAGGACGGCTTTAGAGATTCGAACAAGACATTGAGATGAAAAAAGGGAGACCAAGCGGTCTCCCTTTTTTGAATGGAATCATCCTAAGACGAA
>DEAY01000367.1:0-20384 GCA_002348345.1 Verrucomicrobia bacterium UBA2970 | reverse complement strand
CATCCTAAGACGAAACGAGTAAGGGGCTCAACGAGGCCCGATCAGTTCAATAAAGTTGCCGTCTGGGTCCCGGCAAAGGACGAGTGAGTTGTTTCCTCCCAATCCGACCGGCGTTTTTCCCTCAAGTTTAACTTTGGCTTTCTTCAGGCGTTCGATCGCAGCGTTCAAATCGTTCACGTGGAGTGTCAAATAGCTGAAGCCAATGGAGGAGTGAATATAGTCCTGATTGGTTTTCTTGCCAGGCGCTTCGGGAAAGGCCATGATCTTCAGCTTGGTTTGGGCCTCTCCCTTTCCCAGCGTAAAGACCCGCACGGTCAACCCCTGTTGGTTGACCAGGCCAATATTAGTGGCGAATTGCGCGGGAACAGAGAAGCCATTCACCTCGCTGCATCCGAGGGCCTTGGTGTAGAAGGCGGCCGATCTTTCAAGATCGGCCACGACAATTCCCAGGTCGGCGGCGGTTGATGAGAACACGGGGCCTTCCTCGGCCAGGGCGGAGGTGTTCGGAGTGGGGATCGCCAGGCCGACGGCAACGAAGGCCGCGACACAGTGAAGGTGGAATCGAAATCGATTAGGCTGACTGGTCATGGGTGAACGTTAGCAGGGCTTCGGGAGGATTCAATCTCGAATCCAATGGCCGCCTTTCCGAGGGAGCCTCAAGAAAATGGTTCAATGGTGATCCCCCGAGTTCCAAGTCCCATGTCAGAAGTGTGGTGGGACGGCCCCAATCGCATTCGATCGGAACACGGGCATCGTCTATCGAGATCCTCTGCTGAAATGGGAAGGAGAATGCGAATGAGTCCGATGAGTTCGAGGGCCGTTTTCATGATTTCCCGACTTCATACTGGATTAATTTGGCGCTTGAGCATAGATCTGAGGCGCTTCAACAAATGAAATCCGAGCCCATGGAAGAATCACATCAGATCCTCCGCCACCTGGAGGGGCTACCCCGGACCAAGCTGAATGCCGGGGACACGATCTTTGAACAAGGCAGGCAGTCCGGGTTCCTCGTATTTCTAGTTTCAGGGACAGTCGAGGTGGTGAAGGATGGAATGATCGTCGATCGGGAATCTCGGCCCGGGAGTGTTTATGGAGAATTATCCATTCTCTTGGAGAATCCCCACATGGCGGAAGTCAGGGCGGCCACCGAGAGCGAGGTGGTGAAGGTCGAGAATCCGGAGACGTTCTTCCTGGATCATCCGGAAGTGACGCTTCAGGTATGCCGAACCATAGCGGAGCGATTAACCGCGGCAACCCGGTATTTGGTGGATGTCCGCCGGCAGTTTTCCAAGGATGAAGGCCATCTGGCGATGATGGACAAGATCCTCACGACTCTGATTCATCGCAATCCAAAATCCATCACGCCTGAACGTGTAGGGGTGCGTCAAGATCACTAAGGTCGGCGGTCTCACGACCCTCGCTCGAATCAAAAACGGCCATCATGGTGGAGAGGTCGAACTGGATGGTGGTGGGCACGGGGCCGGGTTGATGGCCGGGGTTGCAAACCCAGGTCTTCCCAATTCGGTCAACCCAACCGCCCACCTGATAGAAGGGCGCGGTGTGGATATGACCGGAAAACACGACCGTGGGGTGGTAGAGCTCAATCAGTTGATTCAAAAACCGATCGCCTCCATGGCGTTTGCCGGTCCAGGAAACACGACAGGCATCGGGAGGTGCGTGATGAACCCAAACCCATTTCTTGGCGGGGTGCTGACTGTGTTCTGCTAGCATTTCCGCCATGGCTTGACGCGATTCCGGGCCGTCCCACCAGGGGCAAACGGAAATCGCGGTATCGTCGTCGTGGACGTGTTGCCAATCGACGAAGATCCGGTCCGTCGCAATTCCCTGCATCCAGGTCGCGGTATACTCTCCAGAACGGGTTTTGTTTTCACCGTCGTGGTTTCCGGAGCACGCGATAACCTTGGTCCTTTGGCTCAAGGTCTGGAGGTACTCGGAAATCACCGTGATCTGGACTTCAAGCTCGAGGTAGCCGGCAACGTTGAGGAGGTCCCCTGCCAAAACGACGTAGTCATAACGGTCTGCTGTCTGCAACAGCCAGTCAAATTGCTGGAGGTTGTAGTGCAGATCAGATGTGACAAGCAGTTTCAATCGTCGTGTCGGCTATCGACTCACGGAGGGCTCTTTTGGTCAAGCTTTCCTCGCCCCAAGGGGACGCCAGTTTTCGAAAGCGTTCGCGAAGCAATCCGATTTGAATGCGATGGGCTACTTCCCAATAAAGAGAGAGAAGCTTGCCCTGATGGCGAGGCCCTAAGGAGGTCTTATGGAGGCCAAAGAGAGCGGCGATTGCCGGGGGTCCGGATTCGACGATCAAGGAAGTTGACGGGAAGCAGGATGGGCCCTCGATGGTTCTTGTTCCTTGATCACAGCGAGAATGCGGATCATGATGCGGTCGGGTGCTGCAATGGGCAATCAGGGAGAAAAGACGGAACGGGTTTGGTGGTCTGTTGCCCAGAACCAAGGGGGTCCTCGGTCCTCCCATAGGACAGAACGGTGGATGCTTTATGAAACGATTAGTTTGCTTCTTTTGGATGGCCCTGTGCTGGGGAGTCGTCGATAGCCGGGACCGGGTTGCCGCAGGGGTTCCCTCGGCTCATCAGGACTATTTTGGGTCGACCCCTGAAGGGGAGACGGTGCTGCGATTCACCCTGAGAAACGGGAATGGGATGGTCGTTCGAGCCATGAATCTCGGAGCGATCCTAACGGAGATCCTGGTGCCGGATCGCCACGGACGCCTGGAGAACGTCATTTTGGGTTCGGGTTCATTTGAAGACTACCGCCGGGGCTTTCGGGGGAGTGCGGCGGTGATTGGCCGGGTGGCAAACCGAATTGCCAAGGCGCAGTTTCAGCTCGATGGGAAGACCTATCAATTGGCCGCAAACAGTGGGCCGAATCACATTCACGGGGGGAGAAGGGGCTTTGCCAGCAGGGTATGGAGTGGTGCGATCACGGAAAGAAGCGACGACGCGGTGGCGGTTCGGTTCAGTTACCATAGCCGTGATGGCGAGGAAGGGTATCCCGGAAATCTCAATGTCCTGGTGACCTACCGTCTCGACAATGAGAACCGGTTGACCCTCGATTACCGGGCGACAACCGACAAGCCAACCATCGTCAATCTCACCAACCATGCCTATTTCAACTTGGCGGCTTCGGGAGATGTCATGGGGCACGAGCTTCAACTCAACGCCGGTCAATACACCGTGGCCGATTCGAAATTGATTCCGACCGGGGACGTGGAACCGGTTGAAAACACCCCTCTGGATTTTACGTCCCCCAGGACGATTGGCGCTCGGATCGGCCAGTTGAAACCTCAGATGAATGGATATGACCACAACTACGTGATCAACGGAGGAGGAGAGGGACTGGTTTATGCGGCGCGGGTTCGGGAGCCTCGAACGGGCCGAGTGATGGAGGTGCACACGACGGAACCCGGGGTCCAATTGTATACCGGGAACCACTTGCGCCATGAAGCCCTTTGTCTCGAGACGCAACATTATCCTGATTCCATCAATCATCCTCATTTTCCCTCGACCATTCTGCGGCCGGGTCAGCAGTTTCTGAGTCAAACCCTCTTTAGCTTCTCGACCGAATAGCGCCATGGATCTCGAAGGGTTGCGCCATCGTTTCGGTGGACCGAATGTATCCTTCCGGCGGGGGCCGGGCGAATTGACCGCGGTCGATGTGGAGCATGAGTTCGGGTCGGTGAGCGTGGCCTTCAATGGCGCCCATGTTTTGGACTACAAGACGTCACGGGGCGATTCGGTTCTTTGGTTGAGTCCTCACTCAAACTTTGTGCCGGGAAAGCCGATTCGTGGAGGCATCCCGATCTGCTGGCCTTGGTTTGGCCCTCATTCGACGGATCCGGGGCTGCCCG
The DNA here is from genome assembly GCA_002348345.1 of Verrucomicrobia bacterium UBA2970. GTDB lineage: Bacteria > Verrucomicrobiota > Verrucomicrobiia > Limisphaerales > AAA164-E04 > UBA2970. Next base: position 16,492 of record DEAY01000367.1, on the reverse strand, counting down.
CTCATGGATTTGCACGGCTCAGTCAGTGGACCCTTTCGCGGATCGGCTCGCCCGAGAATGAGGAGGGGATCGAGGGGGTCTTTGAACTCTCATCGAGTGATCAATTCAAGTCCCATTGGCCGCACCCCTTTCATTTGACATACGCCGTCTCGATTCTGGATGGGAGTCTTGACATCTCACTGGTGGCACGAAATCTGGGGGAGCAACCGGTGACTCTTTCCGGTGCGCTGCATACTTACCTGGGAGTGAACAGGATTGATCAGGTCGAGATTCGAGGTCTTGAAGGCTGTGATTACCTGGATCAGCTCGAACAGCTGGCCCGGAAACGCCAAATCGGTGTTGTGGTGTTTGATCGGGAGGTGGACCGGATTTACCTTGAGGGACCGGAACGGGTTCAAGTCACCGGAACCTCGGCGGGAATCCCAATGGAATTGTTGTCCCGGGGAAGCCGCTCGACCGTTGTTTGGAATCCTTGGATCGATAAAGCCCGGAGAATGCCTGATTTCGGCGATGAGGACTATCTTCAGATGGTCTGTGTCGAAACCGCCAATGCGGGTCCCGATCAGAGACGGCTCCGCCCCAAGGCCACGCATGAGCTAGGCGTCCGCATCCGTCCAGTGATGGATTGATGGTGCCGTCGCGGATCGATCCCGCCTCTCTTTTTCGACTTGGACCGTAATTGTCCAACCCTCTTTGTTTCAATGGAACCGTTGTATCGATTCCTTCCGGGATGTCTTGAACACGCCGAAAGCTGATAGGGCGGAGGGGCTTGCAGTCCTCCAGACGGGAAGGAATCGCCATTGACGCGAGTGCAGGCCGGCCGCTCTAAGCCCAGGGGCGGCCGTTCTGCCCGCGGATTTGAGAAGACGAAAACCAGGAGCATGCGGCATGATGAGAAGAAAAGAGCGATTTCTGAGAACGGTTGAATCCCTTTGTGATCACTGGCCCCCGGAGCGAGCGACGATGATGATGGGGACGGCACGACGTTACGAAGAGGAGATGATTCCGGAGAATGCCCATTTGGCAGCTCTTGAGTTTGTCTGTGGAGTGATCCCCGCCAGAATCCTGCACCGGGATGGGGCGGTGGGTCGCATGAATTGAAGTTCTTTCAACCTTGAGGCACCTGTAATTGAGACGACATGTCAAGCCCGGGAAGTGGTCGGCCGAGGAACGGATTCGATTGATTGAAGGACTCCTTTATCGAATCAGTGCGGAACGACTCAATATGCAACGCCGGGCGCGATTGATTCGATATGCCCTGGATGTTGCCGGCGGCGCGCCGGACTTACTGGATCGACGATGGAGTGAGATCGTTTGCCTCTTAGACGTCGAAGAGTCGAAAGGGATGAATTGGTGAAGGGGGCATTATGTTTGTGCCAGGGGAGGGCATGCGCTAAGGTTAAGGGCTCCAGAAAAGTCGCAGTCAAGCACTAGAACGTCATGATCAAAAAGATTTGTTTTCTCGGTTTGGGAGTCCTCGTCGCCTGGAACGTGACGGGGGACAACGCCTTCAATCAACTCAGTCCTGAAGAAAAGGAAACGGGGTTTGAACTGATCTTCAATGGCTCCGATTTTCAGGGGTGGTCTCAAAAAGGAAACTGGGTCATCGAAAACGGTGTTCTCACACGGCAGGGACGAGGCGGATCATTGACCTACCAGGCGGCGAAAGTGCCGGATGATTTTGAATTGCGGTTTGAATGGAAGGTGGCTTCACGAAGTAATAGTGGAATCTACTATCGTCCCGGCCAGTACGAATACCAAATCTTGCACAACCAGGAACATCCGGATGGAAAGAATCCTCGGACCAGTGCCGCGTCGCTTTATTTTTGTATGGCACCCAGCCATGATGCCACCAAACCCGTCGGAGAATGGAACTCCGGTCGCGTCGTTTGCAAGGGGTCGGTGATCCAGCATTGGCTGAATGGCGTGAAGGTCATCGACTTTGACTACGGCGAAGATCGATGGTCTTTCAACGTGGAAATGCTGCGACAACGCGGGGCCAATCTGAACGATCGCGGAGGGCATCTCTTCCTGCAGGATCATGGGGATCCGGTGTGGTATCGGGCCATCAAGCTGCGATCCATTCCCAAGAATGAGGATATCGGGCATCAGACGGTGGAGCCCGAGAAACTTGCGCCGGCAGTTCTCAAGGCCGAACGACTCAAGCTTCAGAGGATCCTGGAACGAAGAAACCGGCCCTAGAAGCAATTAGAGGCCCCCAACGGTTTTCCTCAGCGAGACGTTTGTTGCCGGAGGAGACTGTCTTGTCAGGCTGAACCGGTTGGTGGCGACGATGCGGGCCGTTCAGGAGGCTACCTCGGGGAGGTCGATTTGGGGCATCGCATGCCGCCCAGGCGGCAATCTTCGTGACAAGGGGGGGGACGGTTGTCATGTTTGCCAGTTCGAATGAACACGACGATTGCAGAGCAGAATCGCCTGGCTTGGAATCTCGCTTCTCGGCAGTGCTCCGACTCGTCCATTCCGGTGGAACGGGAGGAAGTAGACGACGCTCGGAAGGGAGACTGGACGGTAAGACTGACGCCCAAGAAACCAGTGCCTCGGCATTGGTTTCCGGAGTTGGTCGGAGCTCGGGTCTTGTGCCTCGCGGCGGGAGGGGGACAGCAAGCACCCATTTTGGCGGCGTCCGGGGCCCGGGTGATTTCCCTGGATCTTTCGGAAGAGCAACTCGAGAAGGACCGGATGGTGGCCGAAGAGAACGGGCTCGTGATCGAGACGCTCATGGGAGACATGACGAATCTGGAGGGGTTTGAATCGGGAGGCTTTGACTTGGTGTTCAATCCAACCTCGAGTTTATTTATTCCCGATGTCGTGCCGTTGTGGGAAGCATGCAGTCGGATCCTGAAGCCGGGTGGCGTCCTTCTAGCCGGTTCCATGAATCCTTCTTTCTTTCTATTCGACCACGAAGAGGGCCAACGTCGAGGGCGGTTGGAAGTCAAGTTTCCGCTCCCGTATTCGGATCTCAAGTCATTGTCGCGGGAACAGAGAAAAGAGGCTCAGGCTCACCGAAAGACCCTTGAGTTTGGCCATACGCTGGAGGATCTGATTGGGGGACAGATCCGATCTGGATTCCAGATCACCGGATTTTATGAGGATGATTGGTATGATTCTGCCACCCTGTTGAATGTGTTTTCCCCCACGTCGTTTGCGACAAGAGCGATCAAGGCCGACGGATTGAGGCGGGTCCGCGATGCTGAGGGCTAGCCTATTCAGATTGGCGGATGGGTGCGGGGCTCCGGAATCCTTGAGAGGGTGTGGCACGAAGGGTCGTTGCGGACTTGGTCGGCTCTGTCCCTGATGGCTCGTATCGTCTCAGGTTTGAGGCGATCAAGATGTTGAAGTTGGAGAGCCATCCGGTGATTCCCTCGGAGGGTATCTCGATGACGGATCAGAAAATCCCAGTAGAGGGTCGTGAAGGGGCAGGCATTCGAGCCGACCGATTCGTTGGGATTCATGGGACAAGTCCGGCAATAGTTGCTCATTCTCGCGATATACTTCCCGCTGGCGGCGTAGGGCTTCGAGGACATATAGCCGCCGTCCGCATATTGTGACATTCCGAGGACGTTCGGCATCTCGACCCACTCGACCGCGTCGACGAAGACCGCCAGGAACCATTCATGGACCTGTTTGGGGTCCGTTCCCAACAAGAGGCAAAAGTTCCCGAGGACCATCAAGCGTTGGATGTGGTGTGCGTAACCCCGGTTGAGGGTTTGGTCAAGAGAGGCTCGCAGGCAGGTCAGCGGGGTCTGGGCATTCCAGTAGAAGGGGGGAAGGGGTTCTGTCGCTTGAAATCCGTTGCTCTCGACATAGGTGGGCATGCGTCTCCAGTAAATATGGCGCACGAACTCTCGCCACCCGAGAATCTGGCGCACGAATCCCTCCACGGCGTTGAGGGGTGCCGTTCCTGAACGATAAGCGGATTCTGCGGCCTGGAGGACGCTTCGAGGATCAAGAAGCTTTAAATTCAGCGCGGCGGATAGGAGGCTGTGGTAGAGGAAGGGTTCATCGCGCCACATGGCGTCCTGATACACCCCAAAGGATCGGAGCCGATGGTCAACGAAGTCTTTGAGGGCCCTTTCGGCTTGACCCGTTGTGACCGGCCAGGAGAAGTGGTCGAGAGCCCCCGGATGATCCCCGAATTCTTGGGCCACCAATGCCAGAACTTCCTGAGTGGTCGCGTCGGGGGGGAACCTTTCAGGTGGAGGAACGGACGGGGGCCCTTTGCTTCCGAAAGGCTTGCGATTGTCGGTGTCAAAATTCCATTTTCCCCCTACGGGTTTCTTTCCATTCTCCATCAGAATGGTGTGGTGCTTGCGGAGTTCGCGATAGAAATGTTCAAGGCGAAGCTCTTTGCGCCCGTGAGCCCACGATTCAAAGAAGTGTGGAGAGGAGATGAAGTGGCGGTCATCCCGGATCTCCAAGTCGATGGCGGTATCGTGACAGACATCGATGATCATTTGTTGGATCCGCCATTCCCCGGGTTGAACGCAGATGACTTTCTTTGGGGGGGTTTGTTTGAGGTGACGTTTGAGCAGGTCCTGGAGCCCGATCGCAGAGGAGGAGGGTTCGAGTTGTTCGTAGAGGACATGGATCCCCTCTGTCCTTAGGTCATCGCGGAAGTGTCGCATCGCCGACAAGAAGAGGGCGATGCGGCTCTTGGTTGAAGGGACGTGTTTTGCCTCGAGTGCCGACTCCGCCATCCACACTCCGTCCTCGAGAGAATGAAAGCCGTCAAAGGCAGACGAATTTCGGTTGAGTTGGTCGCCAAAGATAACAATCAGGTTGCGGACGCATCCATGATTGCTCGGTCGTTTGCGATCGTGTTTTGACTGCTGTGGATTGATCTTGCGATCCATTGGGATAGGGAACCGGTTGGCGGTGGGCGAGGTTGTGGGGAAGCGGGTTCAGTTTGATTCAGGGTTGCTCGTCTCGTCCGGCAATGTCCTGAGCACGGGGGAATCTTCGTGCTTACCCTTGTTCTGTCAAACCGGGCTCCTGGTGAGAGGGTGGGGGGGACTTCCGTAGGCCAGGACGCATCCATGCCGCGACCGGTAGCGATGATTCGGCCGCTTGAGTTGAATCGCGACCCGCTTTGAAGGAATGGGTCAAAGCGACCGGATTTTGAGCAAAGTCACTCTAGGAAGCGGATTATAAAGATTTTTTTCGAGAAATCCATTTCATGGACAAAACATAGACAGAAATTTGACAGTCAGTATTTGTCCAGGAATGGTGGGCGTGTTGGAGGATGATCGTCTTCCCTCAGCAGGAATGAACCAGGAAATGAAAGAGAGCGTATGATATTTGGAAATAAGACAGACCTGCCATTTTGCTTGGCGGCCTTTCTGAGCTTTTTGGCCAGTGTGGGTCTTTGGTTTCTCGTGGATGAAAGGACGGGCATTTTTGTCGGCCTGTGGGTCCCAAGCATTCTCGCCCTTTGGTGCGGGGTTCGACTGGTGTTGTTGGCGGAAAACTCAAAACGGGAAGGAGTTTAGGAGAAATGTTATCATTGGTGGTATTTGTATTCGGTCTGGTGATTTGTGGGATTGTGGGCCTGGGTCTGGTGAACGCGGAGGAATACTCTCAACGTTCCGAGGCACGTCAAAAGGCGGTTTACCGGCAGCAAGATAAGTGGCAGGTGGTCAGCAACAGCATTGCCAAGAAGTGGGGGAGTCGAGACAGGGCGGCCTAGCGAAGGGAAGCACGTGAGCAAGCACTTTCGGGGCGAGTCGCACGCCAAGCGGTGTGGCGGCTCAGCCAAGGGGAGCAATAGATGGGAAGCACTTCGGAGGTTTCAAGGTGCATCTCTTCGGAATCCGGCCGGTATGGCGTCGCCCACATGGCGGTCGGGAAGCGGAAATCGAGGAAGAGGGTAATCAAGACGGTTGCTGTCACCACGTCTCTTGGGTTGTGCGGGCGAAGGGCAGAGGCGGACAAGGTGGTAGGAAAGAAGGGGATGGTTACCGAGTGGAGCCGAGATCAAAATAGGAAGTGACACGAATGGTTCGGTTGATAGCATGGTGGGAGTCAACCAGCCACTTAGAATGAAGAAAGATCGTCGCCTACCCGCCTTCACGCTGATCGAGCTCTTGGTGGTGATCGCAATCATTGCGATTCTTGCCGGAATGCTTCTACCCGCCCTCTCGGTTGCGAAGGAGAAAGGTCAGCGGATTCATTGTCTGAACAATCTGAAGCAGATGGGGATATACATGCAGTTGTATACCGAGGACAACGACGATTATTTTCCCGGGCATCGCAACAATTTCCAGTCCACGCCTCGAAGCTCTTCAACAGCGCTCGATTGGTGGGGCACGGCGATAGTGCCTCCTGGGACGGGTCCGACGAATATGTTCCGCTGCAAGGCTCTGAAAGGGCGTCGCCTTGATCTTGGGGTCAAGTGGACGTGGAAGTTTGATGGTCATAAGGTGGGCTACGGATATAATGCTTTCTTTTTGGGGCTTTACCCTCACAGCCCTCAAACATTGACCATCAAGGGGATCAAGATCAGCACCACCGAGAAATTCAAACGGTCGTCTGTACTCTCTCCATCGATGAACCTCGTCAACGGGGATACGATGCCCAAAAAGAGCGGCAACTGGAGCAGTTCCCTCTGGTGGCCGACATCGGGAATGGGAAAAGCCGATGTCCTTGAAGGGATTGATCCCAATCGGCACAACGGCGGGGGCAACGTGGGATTCAATGACGGACACAGTGAATTCCGCAAAGGGGAATCGATCAATGCCGATAGCGATCCCACCCGAACCGGGACGGACTTGAATCTTGAGTTCTGGGATCCTCGTCAAAGGAAAAGAGGGTTCGGTGTACCCAACAACGCCTAGGTTGAGATGGAGTGACCGCCCCCCGTTGAGAGGGATTGGGTTGGCGGTGTCCTTGATAAGAGCAGGTGCCGTCGTAGAGACAAGAAGGGGCAAGGGGTGATTTTTTTGATCCTGCCTCGCGCCATCGGCGGAGAAAGAATCCTGGGGTTAACTTTTCGGAGACGTAGAGTTTCATGAAGGGGCGTGGGAAGGCCCTATTCCCACCCTTCTTCTCCCCCAACGAGAAATGTTCGTCTGATCAGGTCTTCATTAAGTTCAATGCCCAAAGCCGGTTGATCGCTCAGTTGGATATGGCCATCGTTGACCATCGGCTTGTCGTAGCCCAACACGTCCGGGTGTCCGTTGGCGCCTTGAGCGTCTTGATTCGGGCCTCGGCGAAGAAAAACCTCATGGGCTTGGAATTCACGCACGGAGGGGCCCTCGTCTCCCTCTCATGCTGGAAGAGAGGTGAACTACGGTAAGTTTTTGATCGACAGAGGATTTTCTCGATGTCGACGGATCTCACCCTAGGTAATTCTATTCCCCGGGAGAAATCGGCATCATGGTTCTAATCGACTGGAGGGAGAATCCAGAGCAGTGGACGACCGACATTGCAGTGGACGGCCCGGGAAAGAAGACCGAGCGATGCCCAGGCTAGGTATAACATCATGCGGTTGGCGTTCCAGGCGCCCCGAGAGCCCTGATGCTGATCCAGAGCCTTGATCCGGTTAGTCACGCTGGGAAGGGGGTGGAAGATCGCCTCCACGATTTGATTCCGCTCCTGTTCCCCTTCGGTGAGCCGAGAGGTGGCGGTGATGAAGTCGACTTGATTCCCTGGGCCGCCATCGAGAAGGGTTTGCTGCTGGTCCAGAGAAAAGGTGGCGTTTCGACTGAGGGTCGGGAGCAGCAGCAAACCAAGGAACTGCCATAACGTCATCCAGAGAGAGAAACGAACCACGTCAAGTGGGCGAGCCACCTCACCCCCCTCGAGCAGGAGCGCCAAGATGGCTCCAAGCCAGATCCAGCCGCCTGCGACCAACACCCCTCGAGACCGTTGGCCCGAGGTGATCTGCAGGTGCCGGCGGTCGATCAAACGAAGAAATTGGGAAGGGGACAAAAGCCTTTTCCAGGCCCTTGGCACCACGATTCTCTCGTGGCCAAACCACCCGATGACCCCGCCGGAAAAAGCGATCTCCTCGCAGTCACATTCCCTCCAGAGCAAGCCAGTCCGACGCTCACCCCCGTCACCGTCTAGGCGCAGACCGGAAACCAGGTGGAGCATGAATCGTTGCAGACCGATCAAACAGCAAATCAGAAGACCGACCAGCATCAGGGAGAAGAAGAAACCGCCGTATCGGGCCGCCGTCATCAAGCCGCACCCGACTCCCCAGAAGAACAAGCCTTGGACGAGGGCGCCCCGAAGCCAGCTCCTCCAGAAGCGTTGCCTCCTCTTCCCGGGGGGGTCGAATCGGCGCGCGAATAAGACACCTCCGACCCAATCGAAGGGAAGTTGAACGAGAAGGTAGAGTGTGATCCACGAAGCGAGGCTCAGTCGACTAAGATCAACGGCCATCGTGGCGATCTCTGCCACGGGGCGAGAAGAGAGCAGCGTGAGGCCGGCGATTGAGAGCAAGACCCAGGTGCCCACTGTGGTGATCCCCAATTTTAGCCGGGCTGACGCCCCGGTTGTCATGCGGTCCAGGGGGTCATAGGAAGATAAAGGATTGCCGGCACACACTGAAAAGGTGACGCAGTCCACCCGTTTGTCAAAGGTCGGGCCCTCCACAAAATATTTCACGGCTCACCGACGTTTGAATTGCCGGCTTGATCAAGCATATTCAAAGAGTTAGGGAAGGGCGTCGGGAGAGAAATAGGGTTCAGATTCAGGGAGGTCTCGAGAGAAAAACGTCAAGGAGAAGAGGCGAAGGTCATGCGATAACATCCAACAAGAGTCCGCGGCCCGATCGGGTTAGCGAGCTTTAGCTAATTGAGCCAGCGAGGGGTGACACCGCCTTCTACTGCTCACCAAGGATGCCCATGCCGAGTCCATTCCCCCACAACCGTGAGACGGCAAAGAAGCGTCTGGAGGAATTTCTCCCGATAGCGCCGGATTACGGGGTAAAGCGTAACTTCGTGATTCCGGGACACCCGAATGTGTCACGACTATCTCCTGCAATTCGGCACCGTCTGTTGCTCGAATCGGAGGTCGTTGAATCGGCGCTCAAGCGTTTCCGGTTGCAAGCGGTGGAGAAGTTTGTCCAGGAGGTCCTGTGGCGCACCTATTGGAAGGGCTGGATGGAGAACCACCCTTCAGTTTGGAATCGTTATGTTCAGAGGTTGAAATTGGTGAAGAATCACCGTGACCCTGATCGTTCTCCCCTGGCGGAGCGAATCTGTGCAGGACGGTCCGGAGTGGGCCTGATTGATCGGTTAACTTGTGAACTGGTTGAAACCGGCTACCTGCACAACCACGCCAGAATGTGGTGGGCGAGTTACTGGATTCATGTGGCACGACTCCCCTGGGAATGGGGTGCGGATTTCTTTTTCCGTCATTTGATCGACGCCGATCCCGCGAGTAATACGTTGAGTTGGCGCTGGGTTGCTGGCCTTCACACCCGCGGTAAAGCCTACTTGATTCGGGAATCAAACCTGCGCCGCTTTTGTCCTGCCCAGTGGCTGGACGGGACGACCGGAAACGGGCCATTACAGGATCACCTCGTCCAAGCGGCCCCCATCGACGAAGAGGCCCGACCGGCACGGGAACCTCTGAGGGCGTTCCAACACGGGCAGGCCCGCATTGGGGGGCGCGTCGGCCTGTGGATCCATCCCGACGACAGTTGTCCAGAGATCGGAGAACTCTCAAGGCAATCCCTTCACGGGGTTTGTGCCTTGGTTCCGCGAAGTGTTTACGCCGCAATGGGCCTGAGCGGGCAACGTCAGAAACGGCTTCACACCCTCCTTGAGGATTCCGTGCAACGGGCCGTGGCTCATTTCAATTGCCGGTCTCTGTTCGCCGAAACGACCAGTTTGCCAGCGGCCTTGGCTCAGTGGGCGGATCGTGAAGGGTTGGCAACCGTCATGGCTTTTGCTCCCTTCGTAGGCCCCGTCAACGGGGGACTGGCGACGATTCGGATGGCGCTCGAGGAAAAGGGAATCGGCTTGACGCTCGTTCGCCGAGAGTGGGACTCGAGTTTTTTCCCAAAGGCCTCTGGCGGTTTCTTTTCATTCTGGAAGAGTGCGCGTCAGGAAGTGGTCCGACATGTTGCCGATCAATGAGAAGCGGGTGACGTCTCGGCCCAGCCTTTGTGGCGTTGATGTTGTCGGCGGGGAACGGCCCCTGCCTTACGGCTTCCGTGTTTCGCCAAGACCTTCCGCGCCGCCTCCTTAGTAGTGGAAAGGGAGCGAAACCGGGCGACCTTGGCGTGCGCCGCCCGGGAGGCGGTGCTGTGATCGACGATGGGAGGGGGGTAGTCTTTTCCAATGAAACAGCCCGAGGCCGATTGCTCCTGGATCGTCATCAAGTGGGGTTCGAAGAGCTGCTCGAGGGGAACCCCGGCCAATTCAGGAACCCATCGACGGATAAACACACCCGTGGGATCTTGATCACGCCCCTGCTTCGTCGGTGAGTAGATTCGGATGGTGTTGATACCGGTCGTTCCCGCCTGCATCTGGACCTGACTGAAGTGGATTCCGGGCTCGAAATCCAAGAAGTGATATCCGAGGAAAACCGCCGGGCGTCGCCAGTGGAGCCAAAGGTGATAGCTCGCGAAGGAAACCAGCATGGCCCGCATCCGAAAATTAAGCCATCCGGTGCGCTTGAGTGAGCGCATGCAAGCGTCCACCATTGGATAGCCGGTCTGGCCCCGGCACCAGGCGCTGAAGGAGTCCTCGTTGAAGTCGTCCTCTCGCATTCCGTCGAATCCTCGACAGAGATTCTGGAATTCGAGTTCGGGTTCATCCTCCAGTTTTTGCATGAAATGGCAGTGCCATCGGAGGCGGCTTTGAAACGATCGAAGGGAAGGTAACCAAGTGGACGGCACGGCCTGACGCTCCTGCTGAAGCCGCTTCAGCTCGAGGACCCGGTTTTCCGTTGCCTGCACGATGGTTTTCAATGAAAGACAGCCCCAGGCGAGATACGGGCTCAATCGGCTGCACCCGTTCCATCCCGTGAGCGGGCTCGACATGTCGCTTCGATAGCGGACACTTCGTTGGGATAAGAAACGGTCGAGGCATCTATTTCCATGGGTTTCGCCACCCGCCTGAGCCCGTTCGACACTGTTCGAGGCCAATCCCAAATCTTCAACCGAGAGGAGGCCGTCGGATCCGAGGTGCTGCGGTGAAACGAGCTTTTGGGGAACACCGATGAACTCACGACGCATCGTCGTTGCCCAGCGTCGGGACCAACCGTCACGGGTACGAAGCCTCCGAACCACACCATCCTGGCGATACTCCTTCCACTCAATTCCATTTTCCCGGCACCAGAGGGCGACCGCTTTGTCTCGTGAGTAGGTGAAGTAGTTCCCGGTCTCTGCATGACTTGAAATTGATTGGAACGGCCATTCTCGGTAAACGGTTTCCAGCACGGTGAGGGCCTCACCTCGGCGCAGGATAAAATGCCCCCCGAGCGAGCGGAACCGGTCGATCAACTCCCTGAGTGCTTCACAGATGAACCGATGATGATGGGAGCCGTATTCGTCGGATTGGATGAGGCCCGGCTCGAACAGAAACAGGCCGAGGACAACTCCCTGATTGGCGGCTGCCATCAACGGAGCATGATCGGTGATCCGAAGATCTCGCTTGAACCAGACCAGGTGGTTTTTTTGAGAAGGCTGTTGTGTCATCAACGCTCTGCCAACGTGACCAGGAACCCGGTATCACTCTCTCCTAGGACCTGGGAGCGAACACCTTGATACTTCCAATGATGATACCCGATCAGCGAACAAATCAGGGCATCAATTAGGTCTTCTCGCCCTTTGGTCCAGGGAGCCTCGAGCGGTTCGGAAAGCCTCTGGGGGACGTCGACCCGCTCTTGTTCCAACCATTTTTCCAGCAAGCCTTGAAGTCGTGAAAACGCTCGCCGCCGATCGTCCAGGGGCCCTTTCTTGTAGGGGATGCGTTCGGAGAGGCTGAAACGGCGGACCAGTGCGGTGTGGGGATAGACCTCCATCATATGGAGGGCGCTGGGAGAGGGGGGACGACAGTCGCAGACAAAGCCGAGGGTTTGCAGAGCCTTGGCGGTCCGGAGGGGCCTTGGGCAGAGCCGTTGATTCACCGGATAGGCGCCGCAACGATAGCGACCGAACTGGCGCTGAACCTCTGAATCCACCGGTCTCGATCCGGTCGGGTTGTGGCAGATCAGTGGGGCATCGATAGCGAGGAGATGGGTACCCCTTTGGATTTGGGGCTTGAGGGTTGAAACGAGGTTGGCGTCTCCGAGGGTTCGCGACAGCCACTCGACTTTGGCATGTGAAGGGGTCCCGACGAGTCGGCAGATGCCATCGGGATTGCGATCTCCCCAAGCCAGGTCGATGCCATGGACGACAATCCCCTGATCGGAGTCACTCAACACCGATGAGGGGACAGAATGTAACGGGTGGGCGCTCGCCAACTTTTGCACGTCACAAGGAGTCAATCCGAGGAGAGTGCGGCTTCGGTGAGGTAGGTCGAGATTGAGTCAACCTCCAACCGGAAGGCGCCGGGTTTCTTGTCCCCGAGAAGGAGGCCGATTCTCTTAATGGCAGAGGGATCGAAAGCGACATCGGGCAGTGACCAGCCCCGGAAGCCGGCCGTGAAGCGGTCGAAGGGAATGAAGACGTCGATCCACTGGTCCTTGACCGTGGCGAAGTCTGCCTGGAAAGAAACGTCCCAAGAACGGAACCTGGCGGTTGTGTTCAGGCGTAACTGGTAGGTGCGTCCGTCGCCTCGGACGCGCAGGGACAATCCTGCGCTGTCACTGAGATCTAAATCGACGGAGCCGGACCGGACCGAGGAGAAGCCCCCGTTGTTCTCTAGGGAGAGGTTGCCTTTGAAGACCAGTGTTCCCTCGGGGGAGAAGACATATCGGCCTCGGGAGCGGCCCCCCATCACTCGATCATCGACAATCTGCCAGCGGACGAGCTTGGTGTCCGCCGAGGAGAAATCGGTGAGGACCCCTGCTTGTGCGGTTGAAGGGGATGAGCATGCCAGTAGGATCGAGACGGCGAGTGTCAAAAGGGTTGTTCTCACGTGAGGAATCTTCACCAAAAAAGGCCCGGCGCAAATGGCAATGGGATTCATCGGTTTCGATGAGATTCCCATGGATTGGTCACCGGTCAGTGGGGCGATAAATATCTCGACAATGCCGTTCCTGCGGAGAGACCCGAGAGAGCGGCTCCTTCCACCTTTGGTCCCCCAAAAGCATCGCCCGCAAACACCAGAGGTGCCGGCTGTTCGATCAGCAGGAATCGGTCCCGGTGGAGTGTGGTGGGCAGGCTGAACTTCCAACGATGAAGCTGGGAATGGACCGGTGCCCCGGGAAGGAAGGGTTCGGCGACGGACAACAAGCGATCACGGACGACCTCTTCGGCCGAATCCCAGTGCTTCAGACTGAACTGAGGGCCCGCGTGTATTGTCACCGCGGTCGTCTTGCCAGCCGAGATCCCCTTCTGATTATTGTCCGCGATCCACGCAATCGGCTCACCCGAAAGCCATTTTCCTCCCGGAGGCGGAATCCGACTTTTTCCATCCAGTTCCACCATGAGAGCGAGGCAACGCGCGTATTGGATGCGCTGCAGCGCCTGCAGAGAGTCAGTGGGGAGGTAAACACCCCCCGACATGAGGAGTTCCAAACTCTGTGGAACCGGAGCTGTCAGCAACAAGGCACGGGAGAGAAACCGGACTCCTTCACTCGTTGTGATCCTCCAGCCATCATCCCGCCCCGTGATCTCGACGACCCGGTGCTGGGTCTTGACCTGAAGGCCGCGGGCCAGGAACCGAGCCACCGCACTCATCCCGTCGACTCCGACGTAGCGGGGCTCACCGTTGTCTTTAAAATGACCTGCTGCATCCTCAAAGCCCGTTGACCACACTCGAACCACGCCTGCGGCAATCAGCTCGTCCGCAACGTTTCTGAACCTCGCATCCGACACGGTGAAGTACTGGGCCCCATGATCAAAGACCCCCCCGTCGAACCGGCGCCGTGAAAGCCGGCCTCCGACGCCCCGGCCCTTGTCAAGAACCAGCACGTTCTCGACGCTGTCCTTCAAGTGTCGCGCGGCCAAGAGTCCTGAGAGACCGGCTCCGACAACAATCAAATCATGTTCTGACGTCATAAAAACCGCTCGGAGAAAAATCCGAGACGGGTTAAGTTAACGCATCCCGTTCCTGTTCTCAAATCCCTCGAGGAAACAGACGGCCCGTTCTTGAGGGAGAACCAGCAGAAGGGCGGGAGCCCGATGGCACCGTTTGGTCCGGAAAACTGGCGTCCGACGTTTTCAATCCGAGGTTGGGACGGGATTCTCCTTGCCCTCGTGCTGGCTCCCATCATGAAACACGAGCTGGTTACGATCGAGACCAGAGGAGGATCAAGGGGCGGAAAATTAGTGTTTGGAATACTCCCGGATATTGGTAAAAGCCCAGAGTGGGACAGACGAGGAGCGTCTCCTCACCAGGATTCGATCGCGATGTGCGTTGGAACTTCGAATCGTAGGATACAGACCATTTGAAGAGAGGAATTGAGCCGTGAAGGACCGATTGTCGAAACTAAGTATCTTGGTTGTTAGGTACAAGTATGACTTGAGAGAGGACAACGACCTGGTGGAACTCTCCAAGGATGAAGCGATGCTGAAAATCTGGAGTACGATTCCAGGCTTGGGGATTAAGTTTGCTTTGGCCAATCCCGAGGAAAACGAATACGGAGGGGTATACTTGTTCGAAAACGAGGGGGCACTGGAAGCATTTTTGGCATCCCCGTTGCTCAAAGAATGGGGCGAGCATCCTGACGTGAGTGATCTGACATTCAAGAAATACCAGGCCTTGCCCGACTTGACGTTAGCGACGGTGAAGCCAGGTTATGTCAGTGGTGATGTCATCAAGGACCTCGCGCCAATGGCATGAATTCCAGCGTCCCTCTGAGTCGCGGATGGTGGGTTAGATCAAGGCGTCTGGCCCTGGATCGTTTTATCAGCTTTGCATCGGATGCTGTCTTCTGATCCGCCGGAAAACACATGAAAGGCTACTGGATCAACCACGTGGTGGAAATACGGGACGCCGAGCGTTTCGTTGCCTACGCCGCCGCCAGCAAAACCCTGCTTCGCGGGGACAATCGGTATGGTGCCCGGCTCAAGCTGTTTGGCAGCGTGGCAGTGACCCTGGTTGGCAAACCGGTGCCGCACGCGGCCATTGTTGAATTTGACAGCGTTCAAGCGGCGATCGATTTTTGGAATGATCCGGACTACGCCGCCGCGCGGGCGCTCATGGGGCCACTGGATGACGAGAGCGCCGTTGTTGATCGTCGGGTTTGCTGTATTGAGGCTGAGCCTCTGACCTTGACTGCGAAACAGGGTTTATGGGTGAATCATGTTCAGGTCATAATCAACGAATCGGCGTTCTTTCGCTACGCTGAGGCGAGTATGCCGCTTTTCACCGGCGCGAGTTTTGGGCCGGTCGTGCACCAGCATGCGGGTGAGCAGAAAATCCAACTTGCGGCGGTGCTTGGCTTTGAGAGCATCGGCAGGGCGACGAGCATTTATGGCACGCCTGAATACGCCGCCGCGCTCGCCGCCGGAGGCATGGATCACGGTGAGGGCCGCGTCGTCGATCGAACGATCTGTGCCGTTGAGGTGTCGGAATAGGCCCAAGCGATTGACGCGCCAAAGTTGGCACGACGACCGGAAATAAGGAAATGAGAGATGTCTGCAAAACTGCTGAAACAAAAACTGGTTCAAGGCGAGACGGTTTACGGAACGTTGATTCAGAACACGATCAGCCCGGCTCTGGTCGATGCGATTCCCGCGGGGACTCTGGACTTCGCCATCGTATCGGATGAGCACACGGCGTTCGACATTGGCGATTTTTTGGCGATGCGGCACGCCTTTGCCGCGAAGGGAATCGCATGTCTCGCGCGAACGCACAGTCGAAGCCCCGACGATGTTGCCAAGGTTTGCGATACCTACGATGGAGTCGTCGTTCCCTACGTGGAGGAGCCCGAGGAGTGCAAGGCACTTGCCGCCGCCGCGGTGTATCGCCCGTTGAAGGGGGCCGCATTGGACAAGGTCTTGTCGCATGGGGAGTGGCCGACAAAGGCGACTCGGGAGTATGTTGAAAACAGAGGTAAGAATACGATTTTCATCCCGATGATCGAGTCCGTCCGTGGCGTTGAGAACCTTGACAAGATATGCTCGATCCCCGGAGTGGCGGGGGTGTTCGTGGGACCCAATGACATGACGGTCAACATGGGGATTCCCAACGAATACGACCACAAAGACTTTATCGCCATCTTGCAGCGGATCATCGACACTGCAAATGCCAAGCATGTGGCAGCGGGTTGCTGGTTCGGCAACGAGGCTCAAGCGATCCGTACGATCCGTCAGGGCGCCCGCTTGGTGGTGTTCTCCAACGATGGTCTGCTCTTCAGGAATGCGATTTCGGAATCCTTTGCGAACGTGAGACGAGGCTGATTG
>DEAY01000060.1 GCA_002348345.1 Verrucomicrobia bacterium UBA2970 | reverse complement strand
GAGCCACCGGAGTCAAAACTATCGCCCTCCAACCCGAACCCTTTCACGGGATCGAAGGCTGGAAGAACATGGACACCGCGATCCCGGTAAGCATCTACGCTCAAGGTCAACACGATGAGCGCTTAACCATCGAAACCGAGCCTGCCTACTATTGGGCTCGGGAGCTGGCCGCCAAGGAAGGACTGCTGGTCAGCCCATCCGCAGGGGCGGCCTTGGACGGAGCCATTCAAGTGGCCCGTCAACTCGATGAAGGACTCGTGGTGGTCATCTTCGCCGACGGCGGAGACAAGTATCTCAGCACATCGCTCTTCGAATGATTTCAAGGATCGAAATCCCAGCGGATATGCTCGAACAGATTGAGGCACACGCCCGGGAGGCGTATCCCTCGGAGTGTTGCGGAATGATCTTCGGCCCAAAGGAAGGAACCACCCTTTCTCGGGTGCGACCCTGCGTCAACGCCCAGGACAAGTACCATGCCCTCGACCCCGAGACCTTTCCTCGCCAATCCGATACGGCCTACTTCATCGAACCGCGTGAGCTTCTCGCCATCGACAGGGAACTGACCGATCGTGGTGAACGCATCGCGGTCATTTATCATTCGCACCCTGATCACGATGCCTATTTCTCCGAAGAGGATGTTCGACGCGCCGTCTCCGAGGGAACCCCGATCTATCCTGGAACCGCTTATCTCGTGATTTCAGTTAAAGGGCGTCAGGTGGTAGCCCGGAAAACCTTCTTCTGGGATGAAGCCGCTCAGACTTACGTCGAATAGCCTGCCCGCCCGGCTCACCCTGATCCCAATCCCATGGGCTCGAAAAAAAACACCGATTGCCCCTCTTCCCATCAGCCCCCGCAACCGTTAGTCTCCGTCCATGCCTGGGACCTACAAAAGCTACAAGAACCTCCCCCCCCTCGCCGGTCTCTGCAGCTTCGATGAGGCGGCACGACCCGGCCTTTCGGTCGAGGCATGTGTCAATCGACTGAAGCGGTATCACTACGCCTTCAAGCGTCTTCACGGCATTTTCACCGCTCACATCACTGCGGAGCCTATCTATGAACTCAAGATGGCCTTCTCCCATCACGCTTATCTTTGCGCCGAACACACAGCTGCCTTACGAACCCGTATCGGCGAAATGCGTGAACCCCCGTTGGGCTTGGACAAAGTGCCAGCCCCCCATCTCGAAGTACTTTTTGATGAAATCATCAGCGCCCCCACCACCGAAGAAAGACTCCTCGGTCTTTACGAGGTCGTTTTTCCCGAACTTGAGAGGGTTCTTGCCGAACACCAGGTGGACACTAACCCCCTGGCCGACCAGCCGTCGATTCGGTTCTGTAAGTTCGCCTCGATCGAAGTGACTGAGATGCGTCGGTTCGGCAACCAATCCATCGACGCTCTCGTTTCCCCCTCGCAACGCGAAAGCGCCAAGGCGTGGCTCGCGGGTTTGCAGGGTCTCTTTGAAGCCGCGGGAACGCTCTCAGGCAAGACCCCCCCCGCCGAAACGAAGGAGCCTTGGCGTCACTACTCCGTCAAGCCCTTCACCTACGATCCCAAGCCCCAGCGCGATCAGCGGTTTCCGGATCCCTACAACATGGGGGTCAACGCCGAAGCCTTCCTCTATGATAAAACACTTCCCGTTGAGCCCAAGACCTTGATGATGTTCTACAAGCGGCTTCGGGAAATCGATGTTCCAGAGATGATGGCGAGCATTATTTTCGAAACCCCTGACAAGCCATGGGACTATTACCGGGACATGACTCGCCAACTTTGGGACGAAGCTCGACATGCCATGATGGGGGAAGTCGGATTTGTTTCCCAAGGCATCGATTGGCACAAGGTGATGGTGAACTTTACCTGGTCATTGGCCCTCAACACCCAACTCCCTCCCATCGAACGTCACGCAGTCCTCTATTTCATCGAGCAGGGCCTGATGCCGAAAACTGGAAAACGCTTCGAATGGGAAGTGGGGCTCGCCTCAAAGAACGCCCTCTCCGGGCTGTTCCAGGACTACGACTGGGCCGATGAAGTTCTCCATGCCAAGATCGGCCGCGATTGGTATGTCTCGGAAATCGGAGATCCCAAGCGCGCCGTTGATTACGGAGATTCCTGTTGGTCAAAAGTCCTAATCGACTGGAACCAGTGGAAAGAGCAAGGCCTCACCGACCATCGCAACTGGTGGCCAGACCTGTATCAGGAAGCTTGCCGTCAGTGGGAAACGGATCCCGACGACCGCGTCCTGGCCTTCGAGACCACCTACGAAACCATGCGAGCCGATCTCAGGGATATCTCCGCGTCCGGCTAGACTCAGAAGGGCTATTTGGCGGGCTTCAATTCACGGATCCGCAGATCGCGGAGCACCGCCGATGTCATCCAGGTGGCAATGCCGAGAGGCACCGATTCTTCAATCTCCCCAAACCGCATCTCGATCCGCCGCTGATCCGTCTCCAAATCCACCATCTTGTCCTCGCCAATCCATGTCTCGATCTTCTCGGGAGTGACCCGAACCGAGATGCGATACCAACAATCCTTCTCAAAGACCATATAGTCCGCAGTCTCATTCTCGGATGCATCCATTCCGTCCACACTTGAAAGTCCGACCAACCCCCCGCCCCATCCACCGACCACGAAGCTGCAGTGGCTCTCGCCGTAAGGAAAGGTCAGGCAGCAAAAAAAATCGTTCCCGTCAGTCTTCTTGGCTTCCAAGGTGATCTCGAAATTCATCTTGGGAGGCGGATTGGTCCGGTTGATACCGCTCAAGGCCAATCCGGCGGGAATGTGCAAAAGCCCCGCTTCAACCTTCGGCTCAGCGTGGCCGGCAAAATCAGTCACCGCCCACCCCTTCAACGACTTTCCATCAAACAGTGCCTTCCAATCCTTGGCATCCAAATCAGGAGCGTGACCTTTCTTCTCTTCGGCGTCGACCTTGGCCGCGATGAAGAGGAGAAGTCCGACCACAGCCGCAAGCCAAGCTCCTTGCCATTGAATCAATGCCTTCATCCCAGAAACCTATGACATCCCTTCGAATGCTAAAAGACCTAACTCCGCTCAAATTTGGACGCTCCGACTCAACGTGGCATTCATGGCAATGGGGAGGGCTCAAACCGGTCATTGGTCCAGGGATTCCCCGTCTTGGAGTATCCCCGCAACTCCCAAAACCCCAGGATTTCCCGATCAAGAAAGGCGATCTCGCGGATGAATTTGGTTCCCTTCCAAGCATACCGCTTGGGGAGAATCACCCGCGCCGGTCCTCCGTGTTCCCGGGACAACGGTTCGCCCTGCCAGGTGTGAGCAATCAAAACATCATCATCCAAACAGGTCTCCAACGGATTACTGGTCGAATAACCGTCATACCCTTTGAAGAACACGTGACTCGCACTGGCTTGAGGTCGCACCAGTTCGGCAATGGTGAAGAACGCCACCCCCATCCATGCCATGTCGAATTGGCTCCAGGTCGTCACACAGTGGAAATCGCTCACATCTGAAAACGATGGAAGCGATTGGAATTCACCCCAAGTCAGCGTGACGGGTTGCTCGACGCGTCCATGGATTTGGAGCCGCCACTCGTCCAAGGGCACCTCAGGCCGAATCCCCAGATCAAGCACGGGGAAGTTTCTCACCTCATGTTGTCCGGGAGGAAGCCGCTGACCGGATGCATGCCGAGGCTGCTTTTTGCCCGCCATCTTGGCTGCCCAGCGTTCCTTTCTGGCAATGTAGTCGTCATTCACCTCCTCACTCTAGCCCGCAGGTGCCCCACCGGGAAGGCTAGAGGGTGTCTCTAGGGCCGACGAACCGCCACTCGAATCAACGTTGTCGCATACGAGCCTTACCCGGCATCTTCGTCTCTCGAATTCACCGGCAAAAGCCTCGGTTTCCAATTGCCTGGCCTGATCCACGTGACTAGACTCCGCGCCGCTAACTCAGTCAACGCAAGCAACCTCTAGAACGAAAGGAAACGAAACGATGAGCGTATTAGTCGCCCGAGAAGCCCCTGATTTTACCGCCGCCGCCGCCATGCCCGACGGCAGCATCAACGATGGATTCAAACTGTCGGATCTCCGTGGCAAGCATGTCATCCTTTTCTTCTGGCCACTCGATTTCACCTTTGTTTGCCCGACCGAGATCATCGCAATGGACCATCGTGCCAGCACCTTCAGGGATCTTGGCGTCGAGATCGTTGGAATCTCGATCGATTCACAATTCACTCATCATGCCTGGCGAAACACCGCCATCGAAAAGGGCGGCATTGGTCCCGTGACGTTTCCGATTGTGGCGGATGTAAAACATTCCATCGCTCAGGACTATGGCATCGAGCACCCGGATGCTGGGGTCGCCATGCGGGCCACCTTCCTCATCGACAAGCAGGGCATCGTTCAACACCAAACGGTGAATAATCTCCCTCTCGGACGCAATATCGACGAACATCTCCGAATCGTCGAGGCACTCCAGTTCTTTGAGGAAAACGGGGAGGTTTGTCCAGCAGGTTGGACGAAAGGCAACGATGCCATGAAGCCCACTGCGGAGGGTGTTGCGGAATACCTTGCCACCCACAACACCTCGCTCTGAGCAAGCCTCACTTTCAAGGCTCCTCTTTCTGATGGAAAGAGGAGCCTTTTCGTTCACCGCTCCTCAGATGCTCCAGGAGCACCTTGACCGCAAGATCCACAAACCCAGCATCGTTGATCGTTCCCGAAAATTCCTTCACTTCAATGCCTTCTCGAAGATTCTGACGGAGCGCGGCGAACAGCGCCTCGTCCGCCTCCGGCAAATGGAACGACTCGCCAGGGGCCCCGATGACACTGAGGGCTTTGGTGGGGAGCAGGAGGCTGACCGGTCCCGTTGATGCATTCAATTTGGATGCGATCACCTTGCCAATTCCGCGGGATTCCTCCACCGACGTTCGCATCAAGGTCACTTGAGGGTTATGCTGGTAGAATTGCCGACCGGCAAATTGGGCCGGGACCGAATCGGGTTCTCCAAAATTGACCATATCAACGCACCCGGGTGCAACCACCGCAGGCACCCCATGACGGGCTGCAGCGGTCAACCGGTCGGGACCGGCACCCAGAATGCCCCCTACGTATTCATCTGCCCACTCGGTCGTGGTGACGTCAAACACCCCCGCGACAAGCCCGCTCGCAATCAACGATTCCATCGTACGGCCCCCGGTGCCGGTGGCATGAAAAACGAGAACCTCAAAACCTTCCGCCTCCAATGCGGCCTTGGCACGCTGAACGCACTCGGTCGTGTTCCCAAACATACTCGCCACAATGATCGGGCGTTCCTCCTCCGAGACGGCTTCACTTTCGAGCATCCCACACAGCGCCCCCGTCGCTCGGGTGAAAATAAGTCGCGAAAAGCGGTTCAATCCAGCGACATCGACGATGCTGGGCACCATGACGATATCCTTCTCTCGCACGTAGGGCTGAACATCCCCACTGGCCATCGTCGACACCATCACTTTGGGAAACCCGATCGGCAAGACCCGCATCGCCGAACAGGCAATCGCGGTCCCTCCGCTGCCCCCGAGGGAGATGATTCCATCCAGTTCACCGCGCTGGTGGGCCTGCTGAATGTAGGCCGCCGCGGCGGTGGACATCGCCGCGACAAGAGCCCCACGATCGTTCTTCTCAAGGACCGCATCCAAGTCAATGCCTGCCGCCTGCGCCACCGCCTCACGAGTCACCTGAGGAACCACCGTCGGGGCGGCCCGTCCCCCGACATCGATGAGTCGCGGCGTATGGCCTCTGCTCGAGATCAATCCCGCCAGAAACTCATGTTCCTCTCCCTTGGTATCTAAGGTTCCGAGAATCGCGATTTGAGCCATGACAAAAACCTTATAGCTTGAGATGGCTGAACTGACGAATCTCCGAGGTGATGGCCCTTTCGGTGGGTAATCGTTCCATCGAACTCGCTCCGTAAAATCCATCGATGTTCTGGCACCGATCGAGAATGAACTGCGCATCCTCAGGAGACGCGATCGGACCGCCGTGGCAAAGCACGAGAACGTCCGATCGCTCCCCTTTTGCGCCATCAATGATGGCTTGCACCAGCGCGACACACTCTTCGAGGGTCTTTGAGCTTAGTGCCCCGATCGTCCCACTCGTGGTTAATCCCATATGGGCGACGATAATATCCGCACCGGCCAGGGTCATTTGCGCCGCTTCTCGCGGATCAAACACATAAGGGGTCGTTAGGAGATCCATTTCCCGAGCGGCGGCAATGCATTCGACCTCCTGCTGATAACTCATTCCGGTCTCTTCCAGATTCGCTCGGAAGAGACCGTCAATGAGCCCCACGGTTGGAAAATTCTGAATCCCGGCAAACCCAAGCTCTTTCAACTCCCTCAGGAACGAATCTCGCAACATAAACGGATCGGTCGCACAGACGCCGGCAAGCACGGGCGTCTCTTTCACCGCGGTGATCACCTCGTAGGCCATTTCCTTCACAATCGCGTTGGCATTTCCATAAGGCATCAGGCCGGCCAACGAACCACGACCGGCCATTCGGTAACGCCCCGAATTATAGATGACAATCAGGTCGATTCCTCCCGCCTCTTCGCACTTCGCGGAAATCCCCGTGCCCGCCCCGCCGCCGATGATCGGGGATCCCTGGGAGATTTTTTCACGAAACCGTTGAAGGACTGCAGCGCGGGGGTGGGAAGCGATCATAGACTTTTTACAGTCTAACGCCGACCGCCCCCCCACACAAGCCGCACCATTCAATGAGCGGTTTTTCTCGTCCCCCCCCCTTTCTTCCCTCCCCTCTATTTCGTAAACTCCCGCCATGCCAGCCACCTATCGCGCCGCCGTGATCGGCCACACCGGACGAGGGAACTACGGACATGGACTCGACACGGTCTGGCAACGGCTGGACAACGTTGAAATCGTCGGTGTCGCGGACCCGGATCCGGCCGGCCTGAAAGCGGCCCAGGAACGGCTCGAAACCTCGGCGGGATACCCGAGTTATCACCAGATGCTTCGGGAAACCGAACCTGATGTGGTGAGTATTTGTCCCCGCTGGCTGGACCAACATCAGGAGATGCTGATCGCCTGTGCCAGAGCCGGGGTTCGAGGGGTCTACTGCGAAAAACCGCTCTGCCGTAGCCTCGCCGAGGCCGATGTCATGGTGGACGCCGCCCAAGCCACCGGGATGAAGGTCGCCGTTGCTCATCAAACACGCTACAGCCCCAAGCTCACCCAAGTCAGGGAGCTGATTGAATCGGGCAAGATCGGTCGGCCCCTCGAATTCCGCGCTCGAGGCAAGGAAGATCGTCGAGGCGGGGGGGAGGATCTTTGGGTTCTTGGAACCCACGTTCTCAATTTGACGCACTACTTCGGGGGAGAACCCTCTTGGTGCAGCGCTCACGTCTTTCAGGGAGACCAACCCATTCATCAGGGCCATGTTCAGGACGGCAGTGAAGGCATCGGACCCTTGGCCGGTGACCGGCTGCATGCGCTCTATGGCTTAAATGGAGGGGCCGTCGCCTCCTTCAATTCGGTCCGGCATCAAAATACGAACCCTTCCCGGTTCGGACTCATGATCTATGGATCCGAAGGAATCATTGCCATGAATACCGGCTATCTCCCGCACGTTAGTTGGTTGCCGGACGGATCGTGGACCCCTGCACGGACCCAGGCCCAGTGGATCCCCGTATCCTCCCAGGGCCCGGGACAGCCCGAGATCCTCGAGGATGGAGGCCTTCACGCTGGAAACCGACTCGCCTGCACCGATCTGATCCGCGCGATCGAAGACGAGCGCGAACCCGAAGCCAGTTTGCTCGAGGCGCGGGTTGCCGTCGAAATGATCGCCGGGGTTTTCGAATCTCACCGTCAGAACCGTCCCGTTTCGATTCCTCTCCAACAGAGAGACAACCCGCTCTCGCTTCTTCCCACGATGAGCGAGCAGGGTTCCACCTACTGAACCGACCGAGTCAACGCGCCGATGTGCTGATTGTAATCACTCTCCGGATCGTCCACCGCTAATTGGCCCCATTTGGAGAAGCTGCTCACCAACACCAGATTC
>DEAY01000133.1 GCA_002348345.1 Verrucomicrobia bacterium UBA2970 | reverse complement strand
GCCCTCCTTGCCCTCCTTGCCCTCGTGGCGATGCGATGGCGACGTTCGATCCCGACAACTCCAGTCTCGATCTGAAACACCCAAGCTGAAAGACCGGGTCCGGGAACGGCTCGATGACCTAGCAACCCCGCACCAACGGCGAACCGACCCGGGGCATCCCTTCACTGAATGAACGGATCAGCCGAATAACGGCAGGGCCTTCCCATCACAAAGCGGGAAGGGACGATCTGCTTGGTCGTGGATGACGTGGTGGGGATCAATTCCCAGGGCGTGGAAAATGGTGGCGTGAAGATCGGCGGGACCACACCCTAACTCAGCGGGCTCATAACCGATGGCATTGGACCGGCCATAGACCTGCCCCCCCCGAATGCCGGCCCCGGCGAAGGCCACGGAATAGCAATTGGGAAAATGATCGCGCCCCGCCCCGCGATTGATCTTCGGCGTCCGTCCAAATTCAGTCAGCCAACAAACCAAGGTGTCTTCCAAACGACCCCGCTGATGCAAATCCTCGAGAAGCGCACTGGAAGCCCGATCCAAAGGCGGCAGCATGCCCTCCCTGAGGCGCTTGAAATTCTGGGCATGGGTGTCGAAGTGATCTCCGACGGAACCGTTCAGATCGCCCGCCGCACAATAAACCGTCGTTAACGGAACGCCCGCCTCGGAGAGGCGCCGCGCCAACAAGACGCTTTGGCCACAAATATGGTCGCCGTAGGCCTCCCGCACTCGCCGCGGTTCAAGATCAAGGTCAAATGCCTTGCGAACCTCCGGACTCAGTAGCATTTCCATGGCGCTCTCGCGAGATTCGACAAAGGTCGACGTGTCGGAGGGCGACCCAATGATGGACTGATCCGAGATTTCACCAAGCAAGCGGCGTCGGGCCGTCGCTCGGGATGGATCGATGCCGGGAGGCAAATTAAGATCGATATGACCCGAAGTCGGCGAGACTCCATCATAAAGCTCCCCACGGGAGGGGCGAAAGATCGCCGGGTCATAGGCCAAGCCAAGAAACCCCCCGTCCTGACCGTTCGCCTTTCCTCCGTCCGCCATCGGGTAAGGAAGGGCCACCGCATTGGGTAATGCTCGTCCCCCTCGCCCACCCCCTTTCGCCGCCGCCACCATGGATCCGATGCAGGGCCAATCTGCCCGCGTGGCAGGCCAATTGCCGCTGAGATTGGGCGGCTCGTGACCCGTCAGATTCCAATACGCGGCCGATCGATGGGACGGTGCCCGGTGATGAACGCTTCGCACCAAGGCCATGCGATGCATCTGCTTGGCAATGAGCGGGGTGTGCTCACCAATTCGGACCCCCGGCACAGAGGTCCCGATGGTCCTAAACTCTCCTCGAATCTCACGGGGCGCCTCCGGTTTCGGGTCCCAGGTATCCAGATGGCTAATTCCCCCCCAGGCAAACAACACGATGCAGGACTTGGCTTGACCAAATCCCCCGCCGGAAGCGTTTTGGCCGGTGGCAGAAAGGGACAAGAACTGGGGCAGGGTCAGGCCCAGGGCACCGAGCTTCAGAAAATCCCGCCGGAGCAGCGTATGAGCCAGCGGTGGAATGGAATCCGGGGCTGCCATAGTTGCGACACTACTCTTCCCCAGAGATTCTGTCAGGCAAAATATCGTCCTCGGATTCGACTTCCTGCTGCCTCATAAGGGATGCCCCCGACAAGGTCTCCGGACTTCAACCGGACCCATCTCGACCTTGACCCTGCCCATGGGTGGGGTCTCGCTGAGGGTTCCCCTTCTCTTTTCGATCCGAGTTGATCACGATGGGCTGTAATCCGGGAATCACCTCGTCCTTGGGAGAATACGGACGCTTTAGGAGGGAATATGACACCCGAAAGTTCATCGGGTTCTTGACGACGACAAACTTCGCTCCTTTCACAGACAAGCCAACCGATCGATATTGTTCATCGGCCCAATCATAGGTTGGCTGAGACATCACGCGAACACGGATTGACCCTGAACGCAGCACAGCAGAGGGTCCCATCTCACCTAACTGTTCCTTCCAGATGCCACCCGAATATCGAAACCGCCCGTCACTCAAGCCCACCAACTCGCCCTTAAACTCAATGGGATTTCCCCAACGACGATCCATCCCATGTCCCAGAATCAGTGAAAGGACATCCCCCACGACGTGATGGTGGCAATCCCGGGCGGCGACCGGATCCACAACCGGCACCAAGCAGGGTTCCTCAATTCCTTCCTTCATCAAACATCGCAAGGTGGCCACACTATCCCCGGCGGCACCGCCCCCGCAACAATCAGCCGTCTCCACCAGGAGGAACGGGCCTCCTTTCATGGCCATCCCAAGGCGAATCGCTTCCCTCGGTTCAAACACTTCCGCTTCCATCTCGAATCGTCTGGCCCAGTACCGTTCTGCCAGCTCACGCGCCAAGCGCTCAGCCAGTTCCGGATCACTGTCCGTGACGACCAACCCTCCCGATCCCAAACCGGGAAGATCCAGATAGGGATAGACGTGGAAGGCGCTCGTGGACAACACTTCCTTCCGGCTTTCATCGGATTTGGCCTGCCTCATGATATCGGCGAAGTGGCCCTTCCCCTCCGTGTTTCCATGGACCGAGCCTGTCAAGACAGGCACCTTGGCGATTGCCATCGTCGGGCGAACGGTCCCCTGAATCATATCCAGTATCAGTTGCGCGCCTCGCTCTCCCGTTTCGAAGGAGTCCCGATGAGGATAGGTCTCCCAGGCCAGGAAGGCATCAGCACCCTGCATCATTTCGCCAGTCACATGGGCGTGAAGGTCCAAGGTGGCCACGACAGGTATTTCCATTCCCTAGATCACCCGCCCCATCCGCCGCCGCCGCCCCATGAAGAGCCAGGAGTATCCCATCGAGCGGGAGGGCCTCCCCACGAAGACGGAAAATGGGTTTGAGAAAAGGCAGCTATCCTCGATATGATTAGCTGAATCTTTGATCAATCAAGGACACCTATGACAGACTTACCAATCGAAATGAATCGCCGAACCCTTCTGAGTGCCGGCGGACTCGCCCTCTTGGGAACGACAACCCTCAATGCCGAGAAGGAAAAGAACGACATGTTCTATCACCTTCACTACTTCAGGTTCAAGGACGACGTCCCGGAGGAGGAGATTGCGACATTGATGAAGGAACTTGCGGCACTGAAAGACAAGATTCCCGTTCTCAAGGAATTCTGGGTGGGAAAGAATATCTCTCCCAATGGAAAAGGTTTTCAGTACGGCGAGGTGGCGCTCTTTGAAAAACCAGAAGACTTACAGGCATACGACCGCCATCCGGAACACCGAAAGATGGTCAAGAAAATCGGCCCCAAACTGGCAGGCGGAGCCAGCATGGATTTCATTCCACTCTAGCCTCACGGTTTCCAATCCGTCCAAGGGGTCGATCCGCGGGTTGACCCCTTTTTTTCTTCTCAAACTGAAACAGGGACCCTCACGATTGCAGTAACGGCGGTATTCC
>DEAY01000119.1:4075-7535 GCA_002348345.1 Verrucomicrobia bacterium UBA2970 | reverse complement strand
CCCGCTGCCCCCAGATCAGGCCAAGCGAATCGACCACTACACGCGAGCGTTAGTCGACCGACTCGAGAAGGTGGCGACCGAAGCGCTGGATCAACGACGCCCTGCCACCCTTTCATGGGCCGTTGCCAAAGCCTCATTTGCCCGAAACCGGCGCACTCCTGGCGGCCCGGCCGACCATGATCTCCCGCTCCTGGTCGCGCGGGGTGAGGATGAAGAGGTTCTCGCGGTCTTCTCCAGCTACGCCTGCCACTGTACCACCCTCACGCACAACCGGATCAGCGGGGACTGGGCAGGCTACGCAATGGAGTCCATCCAAACATCCATCCCGGGCTCGATCGCTCTGATCGCGATTGGCTGTGGCGGTGACCAGAACCCGGTTCGGGCCCGCTCAAGCACGCCCGAGGAGCAGGAGACGATGGCAAGGGAACACGACCATGAAATCGGAACCGTTGTCAAACGACTGGTGGCCAATTCAGATGAACAGGACACCCAGAAACTGCATCCCCTCACCGAACCCATTGAAACCCAAATGACCTGGATCGATCTTCCTCTCACCAAAATCCCATCACGCATGGAATGGCAACGCCGGGCCGAAACCAGTGATCAAGCTGGCACCCCCGGCTACCACGCCCGCGTGCAACTCGCGAGACTGGATCGCGGCGAGTCACTCGCAACCCACGTTCGTTATCCCATCCAAACGTGGGCATTCGGTGATTCACTCGCCATCGTGTTTCTCGGGGGTGAGGTCGTCGTGGACTATTCGCTCCGGCTCAAAAGGGAGCTCGACCATCAACGCGTTTGGATCACTGCCTATTCCAACGACGTGGCCTGCTACATCCCATCCGAACGTGTTCTCCAGGAGGGCGGATACGAGGGAGGGGGTGCCATGACGTTTCACGACTGGCCTGCCCCCTTCGCTCCTGGCCTCGAAAAGAAAATCATCGATCAAGTAATCCGACTGATCGGAGCCCCGTTCGCAAGGCAATGAGTGACGCCTCATCCTTCCAGACTCCATCGATGGATAGCACCGAACTGAGATACCGTGATCGAAGCCGTCTTGGAACCGAGGGGCCATCATGGCGGGCTAGGACTCATTTCGAGCAAGGGTTTGGGGTTTCCCGGCCAAAGAGAGCACCCATAACAAACTCGAAACGTCGTCCAAACCGCTTTGCCACGTCGAAGACTTGACCGCCTGCAAAAGGATTGGATCACGCAACAAATCGATGCTAAATCGTTGTCATTCCACCCGGAATCAAGACATCATCCGCGTAACGCACTCGTGAATCCGATGAAGCCGTTTTCCATTATTCCAGCCCTGTTCCTATCCCTGTTGGTCGTCCAACCCCCTCACGCCGTTGCAGCGGCGGAGGAGAACAACGGCTTGTGGATGATGAAGGCATCCCAAGGCACTTTGGGCAACGCCGATTCCGACTATCGTTGGTGGTTCGACGCGCATGCCAGGTATTCAGACGATGCCAACGGTTTCGAACAAAGTATTCTCCGCCCCGGTATTGGCTACGCGCTCGCCAATCGCCACGTCCTCTGGGCGGGCTACGGATGGATCGCAAACAGTCCAGAGCAAGCAGATTGGTTCTACGAACATCGATTCTGGCAGCAACATTCCTGGAAAACGTCCATCAACACCTTCAACTTCTCATCACGGTCCCGGCTTGAACAACGGTGGCGGGAGGGGAGCGGCGGCGATACCGGTTGGCGGTTTCGCCAGTTTTTCAAGCTCACCCATCCGATCGGGAGGGAAACGCCGTTCTATTGGAGCACGTGGGACGAGGTATTCGTAAGCATGAATGATACCGACTGGGGGGCCCGAAGTGGTTTGGACCGAAATCGTGTTTTTGCAGGCATCGGATGGAAATCAACCCACGCCCTCAAAGCAGAGATCGGCTATCTGAATCAGTTCATCAACAGAAACTCGGGCGTGGACCGCATCGATCACCTGATCTCACTGAACGTCTTTCTCAATTTCTAAAGAAAACGGGTCCAGGAACCGGCAACAGCCCGCGTCTAGGCCAGCATCGAATCGGGATCAACTCCGATCGACTCGCACCACTCCCGGTACATGAACGGAGAGATCTCGGAGGGCTTGATCTCGCTCCGTCCCCCCCAAAATACGTTGGTGTAACCGACGGGAATCCCCACCGAATCCAGATGGGCATCAATGGCCGCCTTATGCTCCAGAAGCAGGGCCTTATCCCGACCATGCGCCACCCCCATCACATTGACATTCTTGAACTCTGGTCCCCCTTCCCGCCAGTAGGCATGGGTCATGATATGGTGACGCCCCACTTCCGTGCCGGCACGAAGCTCTTCTCCTTCCGGCACGGCCCAGTGAAAGAGCGCATTGAAGCGAGTCACTTTTTCGCCGGTCTTCAGGGTCTTCACATGCTCCAGGAAGGTGGAAAAACGTCCCACGACTTTTCGTTGATTGAGATCCTCGGCAACGCGGCAAAACGCCTCCACCGAAACACCCGCTTCGGCCGCCCGCTGGGACCAGAGATCCCCATTGAGTTCCTCGGGGTCAAATTCCCGCTTGAGCGCCGTCAGAATCTTCCACTCATGATCACTCAACGACACCAGCGCCACCTCCGTGGCCTGTCCTGGTTCATCGGTCTTACTCCCCGGCGGCAACCCTCGTCGCCTTACATGGCCGACGCCAAGCGTGAAAAGGCGTTTGGCCGGCATCAACCGAAACTCTTCCGCACCCGTCCTCTCGCAGAGCAAACGGCAATGTTTTTCCATCGAGTAGCCCTGAGGCACTTTGAGCGTCGTCCAAAGTTTGTAGGTGGACCCGGCCGTCACATGATCGGTCGATCGCGTCACCACGTGTCCGCTGAAGGGATCCTGCTGAAACATGTAATCGAAGGCGTCATCCAGCCGGTTGGGCGGCACCTGCCATGCCACTAAGGCTCCCTTGGCCAGATTCGTCGCCAGGAGCGTCTGACGAACGCGACGAATCACGCCGCCGCGCAGCATTGCCTGAATCCGCTCAACAACCACCGATCGCTCGACTCCGGACTCATCACTAATCACTTGAATCGGATCTCGGTGAAACCCTTGAATCCGATCCTCCGACACTTCCAAAATTCGACGATTGATCGAATCGCTGGTCTCGATCGGCACCCTCGCTACACTCATCGCCTGACGACTAACACACTCGAAGGATCGCATCAATGCCTTGTTGCCGAGAAACGGGTCGACCACCTCACGACGCCCCCTCTGGTCCCGGTTGGAAACAATCGACAGCAAGGAGCCTTAGCCCCTCTAAGGTCAGTCCGGAGTCAACATCGGATACCTCCGGAAGGTCCCGGGCAACCAGGTCCGCGTAGCCTCCCGTGGCCAACACTTTCAGGCGGCGAACCCCGAGTTCGCTCCTCAATTCCCTCAGCAAGCCGCTAATCAGGCCTCGATATCCTTTCACGGTGCCAATCAGCATTGCCTCTTG
>DEAY01000119.1:0-3688 GCA_002348345.1 Verrucomicrobia bacterium UBA2970 | reverse complement strand
GAGAGCCGTCTTCTCATGGAGATAATCAGTCATGGCGCTCAACCCCGGGGCGATGATTCCCCCCACATAGTTCCTCTTTGAGTCGACGACGTCGAATGTCACCGCCGTGCCGAAGTCCACCACCACCACCGGATTCCCGTAATGTTCAACGGCAGCCATGGCATTAGCCAATCGGTCGGCTCCAATGGTTTTCGGTCGGGGATACTCAATTCCCAATCCCACCACATTCCGATGCGACAGAAAGACGGTTTCAACTCCAAAGGCATCACGGACCATTCGAATCAATCGATCGTTCAACTCCGGGACTACACTGGCCACGCTCGCCCCGACGAGAGTTCGAGATCCCACCCATTGCCGCAGATGCGCCTCGACCGTCCCGTCCTTCCACGCCGTGGACTCCAATCTGAGTCGCCGCTGTACCCGCTTGGATGTCGCATAGCCTACATCCGAATGGGTGTTCCCCACATCGATCGTCAGAAACATCTCAAACGCCTCCCCGTGACTAATCGTTCAAACGCAACGAAACATCCCCCCCGGTGACCCGCTGAAGATGCCCTCCATCACCTCGCACCAACAACGCGCCATCGGTATCGATCGCTTCGGCTCGTCCTTCAATTCGTCTTTCACCAAATTGGACACACACCTCTTTCCCGATGGTGCTACAAAGAGACTGCCATTCATCCAACACCAATCCAAACTCCTGCCCCACCGATCGGCAGTAATCACGATCCAGTTCCTCGACCAGCGCCGCCGTCAAGGCTGCCCGATGAACCGACTGGCCCGTTTCAATCTTCAAGGAAGTGGCAACGGATTGCAGTTCCTCCGGCCAATCGCAAGCCGATTGGTTGACATTCAGACCGATCCCCAGCACCACATAGCGAACCCGATCGGGTTCGGCATTCATCTCGGTCAGAATACCCGCCACTTTTTTCGATCCAATCATGATGTCATTCGGCCATTTGATGGACGGCTCAACGGGCGTGCAACGACGAATCGCACGAACCACCGCCGTCGCCCCCATCACCGTTAATCGTGTCACCTCGGGAGGCCGCAAGGGAGGCCGAAGGAGGGTTGAGAGTAGCACCCCCTTGCCATTGGATCCCAACCAGGTTCGCCCTAATCGTCCCCTTCCCTGAGTCTGGAATTCCGCCACCACCACCGCCCCCTCCTTCACGCCGTCCCGCCCCAAGCGCTCGGCGAGCGCGTTGGTGGAGCGGGTTTCCTGAAAAACCTGGATGGGATCCCCGATGATCCGGATTTTTCCCCGGCGAGCCACGAGATCCTCACTCAACAATAAGTCGGGCGCAGCGTTCAGGCGGTACCCGGACTGGGGACTCGCTTCAATGTCAAACCCAACCCGTCGCAAGGCCTCAATCCGGGCCCAAATGGCCGTCCGGCTGACAGCAAGCCGGGACGCCAGCTTGGCTCCGGAAATCCCGTCATCCCCAACTTGATAGAGCTCGCGAAGAATATCAGCGTCTCGGGCCATATTCATCAATTACGCCGAACATCCAAGGCCAGATCCACCGCCCGAGCCGAATGAGTCAGGGCCCCAACCGAGATCGAATCGACCCCTGTCTCAGCGACTGCCCGAATCGTCTTCATGGTAATCCCGCCACTCGCCTCGGTCATTGATCGTCCTCCGATTTCGAGGACAGAGGCCTTGAGTTGGTCAAGACTCATATTATCGAGCAGAATGATGTCCGCCCCCGACTCGGCCGCCACACGTGCCTGTGTCAAGGTATCAACTTCCACCTCAACTTTCAGATCCGGATAATTCTCTCGAGCCCTTTGAATGGCGATCGGAATGGGCGTAGCCTCTCCCGAGCAAACGGCGAGATGATTGTCCTTGATCATGATCTGATCATAGAGCCCCATTCGATGGTTGACCCCGCCCCCACACCGAACGGCATATTTCTCGAGGGCCCGCCACCCTGGACAGGTCTTTCGCGTGTCCAGGACCTGGCAATCCATCCCATCGAGGGCGTCCACATAAGCACGCGTCAGCGTCGCAATCCCGGATAGGCGTTGTACAAAATTAAGAGCCACTCGTTCGGCCGAGAGGATCGAACGTGCCGACCCCTCCACCGTCAACACCCCCTCATCCGGCTTGACCGATTGCCCCTCCCCAATCAGGGGGACCACCCTCAATTCCGGATCGACCCGCTCAAACACCGCTCTCACCACCGGCAGTCCCGCAAGACGCAACTCTTCTCGAGCCACCAACTCGGCCACCCACTCGCATTCCTTCGGAATCACCGAATGGGACGTCACATCGCCGGAACCCAAATCCTCCGCCAGAGCAAGATCGATCAATGGGAGATAGGCGTCGCGATCGAGATGCATGTCGCGCTAGGCTAATCAGGCAGCCCATGAGAGAGAAGAAAAATGAGAAGGATGGCGGAAGTCCGCTCGTCTCAAGAGAAGCCACCTTCGGCTCGGTCTACTCGAATCGCCTCAAGCGATAAAAACGGTGGGAACTCGCACCGTTTTCCGTGCCGACGGAATCGGAAAAAGAGAACTCCCCATTCGAGGATGTGATGGGCTCACTCGTACGCCATTCCGGCGGGATCACGTCCGAAACGTCCATGACGAAGACGTCGTCCGCATCGGCTTGCCAGGTCATCCTCACCCCTGAGTCGCTTCGGACAATCGAGTCAAACGCCAGGGGGGCTGATGGAACCGGATCAGGCTCAATCGGCGCTTGTCCCTCAAGAATGGCCACGCGAAAGAAGCCAACCGCATCGGTTCCCGGCAAACAGATCGACGAGAGATCCCCACTCGATTCCACCTGCTCCACAGTGGTCCACTCCACAGTGTCGATGTTCGCCTTTCGTTGAACGACGTAATCGACTCCCACCTGGGAGGGCCAGTCGATGCAGAGTTCATCACCCGTCAGGCGGATAAACGGATCAATGAACCCTGTCGTGCTCGCCGGAGGGGCCACCGGAGGGGCCACCGCCCCGAGCTCGACAATTCGGAAGAATCGAAACTCTGTCGTCAGATCGAGGCAAAAACTGGCCTTCGTTTCTGCGGCGGTCACTTCGGCGACCCGACGCCACCCGGCCTCAATGATCTCAGAGCGACCTTCAATCGCGTAACGACCACCCGGCCGGCTCTCCCAACTCAAGCATACCTGGGTTTCATTGAAGCCAATCCCAGGATCAATGATGGTTTGAGGCATGGGATCCGGTTCAACCGGTTGACGGCCACCCACCACCACTCGGAAGAATCGAAATTCGGTTGGTCGTGACAGACACTGCCGAGCCGTCGGTCCATCCGCCACCACGGTCGCCCATTCGGTCCACTCGGTCTCCGTGACGCTTCGTTTGCCCTGAAGACGATACAAGGTTCCCTCAACGGATGTCCAATCCAAGCAGATCTGTTCCGCATCGACTGCAATTCCAGGCTCGACGTACTGTGCTGCCGGCGGGGGTTCTGGTTGAGCGTGCGTTTCGCCGAGAACACGAATGCGGAAAAATCGCATGTCGGTCGGTAATTCCAGGCAATAACGACCCGAAACCCCTTCTGCAACCACTTCAACGAGCTCCCGCCAATTCGCCTCTCCGAGGGTCTGTTTCCCTTCAACCCCGTAACGGAAGCCTGCCACCGAATCCCAGACGACACAGAGCTCGTTGTCCACGATGCTCACGATCGTCTCAATAAACACCGACTGCTTGGGCTCTGC
>DEAY01000121.1 GCA_002348345.1 Verrucomicrobia bacterium UBA2970 | reverse complement strand
AACGGATTGTGGACTTCCACCTCTATCCCGTTCCAGGCACCGATCAGCACCGGAACATCGGGAATCAGGTCGAGAAGGATGTGTTCGAGATCAACCTGCTCTACCCATTGCTCATAGCGTGTGATGGCCGGGCGGGGAACCAAGCGGGCCGCTAGCTTCCTCTCCGAGGTGACGCGCTTCTGTCCCGGCGAGGGGAGCACCGAAGGCATCGCTCCGTCAATCGGCAACCCTTCAAAGAAGGAGGCCTCTTTTCGGAATCCGATGACAGTCTTCAACAAACTGAACCATCTGGGCCGCCCCAACCAGGGTGCGCCCCGCATTCGACCGAACCCTTGAGATCGATGATGCGATAGCGCCTCACCCACGATCTCGGCAATCCGTTCACCGCCCACCGAGCGGGTTGGACTGATCTCGACCCCATACTCGCTGAGCGATCCCAAAGCGTATAGTTTTCGGGGTTGCCAACGACTGAGTCCCTCTCGATGAATCTGATCAGGAAAGCGGTCCGGATCAGCCGCTGCAACAAAGGCCTCGGTTGCCAGAATTCCAGCGGATTGATGATGTCCGTGCTGCCCCGGTCGGGGCGTTGGATCCATCGTGAGAAGAATCGTCGGTCGCATGACCCGAATGAAGCGAACCAACCGTTCCAATGCCTCCTCCTGATTCCATGCGCGCAATGTTGCCGCCCTGCTTTCGGTGTAGGCCCAATCGCGCTGATCGAGAAAAAAGCAATACCGTATTCCCACTCGCTCGAGACAATCTCGGAGCTCAGCCTCACGAAGAATTCCCAACGATGGTCCCCAATGGGTCCCCACCATATTGCCCCCTCCCTCACCGCGGGTACAGTAGACGTTCGCAATGGTCGCCTTCTCGATCAAAGCCAGCGTCGCCAGGGCGGAGGCCATGCCCGTCTCATCGTCAGGATGCGCCAACACGGCCATCACATCCACCTTGAGTAATTCGGCTCCTTGCTTGGGTTCCGCCGCCGAGATCTGAACCCCGGACCAAAGGCCGATCAGGAGCCCCCCTGCCCGCCATCGCCAGCGAGCCCATTGGTTCGTTGACCTGCTCATCCGATCCCTTTACCGCCCCTGCCGTGTTGTTTCATCCACATCAAGAATGCTCCGCCGCCTCCCGTGAATGTCAACCGACGGAGGGACTGTTTTACAAGCGAGTCCGATATCCAGGACCACTGCCAGGGCAACGCCCTCGCCTGCCCGGCTCGAACAACCGACCCGATCAAGGGCCTCGCTTCAATCACGGGCCGGGAACCGGACGAGCCGAACCTCCCGGAAATCATCAAAAACCGGATTGATTCCCATGCCTGGATGATGAGCTGACCAAGCCACCCCGAGATCGAGGCCCGGACGTCATCTCCGTCAACGGAATTTGTTCCAAACCGCTGGAATGGCGACCCACATTCCAGGACGCCTCGGTTTGGCATTGAAATCCTCCGGAATCCAAACCCGTTGCTTGGCCATCCGCTCGGCGTGACCATCGTAAAATGCGATATTGGCCCCCTCATTGTGCCGATACAGCGTGGGACCGCCCGTTCCCACATTCTTATACTCCTGAACGCTCCCTTTCTGGCCCAGCTTATCCCATCCCTTGGTGTAATCGGCCCCTCCCCAGCGAGACCACCAATCGTGCCCGTCATGGAAAATCAGCTTTTCGGAGGGCCCCCGGATACTACTGAGCTTGTGACCTGCATGGTCCTTACTCGCCAAAGCCCAGCCCCGCCCCCCGGTCGGGAACCAGTCTTCAAAATTGTAACTATAACTGGTCAAGGTCCCCCGATTGGACTCGTTCGAGGCGCTGGGATTGTTGGCGTAGGCATAGAGCCGGGGGTTGAAAATCGCTTTGTCCGCCGGACAGCGGTACTCCCTGGGCGTCTGAACGGTTGAATTCGCATGATCAGAATAGCCGATGATGGCCCGGAAATGGCGGTTCGCCATCCAGATCTGGGTATCTCCACTTCGGCGTTTCTCGATCAACGGGACACTCTGGTCGTCATGATCAGATGCGTAGACGGTATTGGCGATCGAGAATTGTCTCAGATTATTGAGGCAGCCCGCGCCATAAGAGGCCTGTTTCGCCTTCGACAAAGCGGGAAGCAACATACCCGCCAAGATCGCAATGATGGCCACCACCACGAGCAATTCGATCAGGGTAAATCCCCGCGATCGTGGTCCTTTCCGCCTGAGATCCCCCCACCAACTCTGATTCAACATCGACTCCACTGATCAGGACCGTAGGTCGAACCGAGGCCGGATTTCAAGCCTTTCCTCCACCTCTCAGGGC
The DNA here is from genome assembly GCA_002348345.1 of Verrucomicrobia bacterium UBA2970. GTDB lineage: Bacteria > Verrucomicrobiota > Verrucomicrobiia > Limisphaerales > AAA164-E04 > UBA2970. The sequence continues at coordinate 3,843 of DEAY01000121.1, read as the reverse complement.
GTGCCGCCCAGCAGCCGACGCCCGTTCATTCCATTCGGCCGCTCCCCAAGAAAAAAAGCCCCCCGCCAACCACGGCGAGGGGCCACACGAATAACACTGCAAGATGATACAAACACCAGTCGCCAAAAAAACCAAATCGCAGCGACGTGGCCCTATCAACCCGTCAGCGCCGCCGCACCTCCGCCACCAATGACGGCAACCGAGCCCTTTCACATCCCCTCCGGTCTTTTGGCAAAATATTGTTTATACCAACAAAACTCTTCAGAGCATACTCCTTGCCATACTCAAAAATATGTCGAATCGAAGAAAAAACGGTCCAATCAGGCGTCATTTCCGAATCATCAAGGGGGCTTCTGCCCCGGATCGACTCCTTCTAAGTGGTCTGACCCACTTTTCCACTTTTCAATTGCATCCCCCTGCCATTTCTCACGACACTGCTGAAGACAAAAGAGATGTCCCAGGTTGATCAATTCGAAAGCGTTTTCCGCTCGGCCATCCGCCCTGCCTACGAACCTCATCGAATTCATATCGACTCCGTCATGCTGGTCACCGACCGGGCGGAAGAAGAAAGCCAGGAACTGGAGCAAGCCTTGTATTCCTGGATGCCCGACCTTGCAACCTCCCCAGGCTCCCAGAGAAGGTCCCGACTCATCCAAGGGGATTACCGTTCGACGGCGGAACTCCTCGAGAGAATCCAATCACAGGCTCCTGACCTCATTTGCACTTACCGGAACCTCAATACGGACGATTGGCAGTTCGGTCACAGTCTTGGCTCACGATTAGAAACGATTATTCATGAGGGAAGGATTCCCATCCTGATCATCCCACACCCCCGCTCGAAGCAGGGAACCAATCTCTCGGACCACGGCCCAAGAACCGTTCTGGCAATGACCGACCACCTCACCGAGGATCATCGGCTGATTGATTTCGCGGCCGCCTTTACCGGAGAAGCCGGGCAACTGATCCTGACTCATTTAGAGGACCAAAGCACTTTCGACCGATACCTCGCCGCGATCGCCCGGATCGAGACCATCGACACGGCGTCCGCGGAAATGGCGTTGAAGGCGGAACTCCTGAAAAGCCCCCGCGCCTACATCGCGACCTGTCGCGAGCGCCTCTCCTCCTCCGGTCATCCAATCGATGTTCAGGACGTCGTCTCGTTTTCCAATGGGCTCGAATCGTTTCACGAGCAAGTTGCTCAACACCAAGCCGATCTCGTCATCATCAACGGACTGGACCACGAACGCCCCGGCATTCACGGCATCGCCCAACCCCTCGTCAACAAGATCCGCCAGGTCCCTGTCCTGATCCTTTAATCATCGACAAGCGATCCGATCGAAAGCCATGGATTCCACTCATCCCGACGTCACACTGGGCGTCACGGTTCTCTTCACGATCCTCTTGGTGGCCATGATCGCCTGTCTGGCGCTGGAAGAGAAACTTCATGCCAAGAAATCGCTCATTGTCAGCGCCTTTGCGGTGATCAGCCTGGCGCTCGGAACCGCCCTTCACCTGATCCCCTTCGGGGACGTGGTCCTGCCTGGTGGCCACGCGATCCAAATCCCGGTATACATTCCATCGGTCGATTGGAACGTCATCGCCATCATCGTCGGTTCCAGCGTCTTTGTGGATGTCACTTCCAGGTCAGGACTCTTTACCTGGATCGCAATACGCCTCACCAAGATGTCGAAGGGCGATCCGCTGAGATTGCTTTGGTACTACGGTTGGATGACCGTCCTCTTCTCGGCGGTTTTGAACAACGTCACCGCGATGATTATCGTCGGCTCCCTGACGGGAGTGTCGCTCAAGAAGCTCAATCTCACCGACAAGCTCATGGGGTTCCTTTTGATCGAAGGGCTACTCACCAACGTTGGAGGCCTGTTGACGCTGATTAGCTCCGTTCCAAATATTATCGTGGGCAACGCCGCGGAGATCAGTTTCTTCACATTCTTTATCGTCTCAAGCCCCTACGTCCTCGTGGCAACGGTCGTCACCCTACTGCTTGGAGCTCGCCTCTACCAAATTCAATCCCTCGAATCGGAATCCCAAATCCAGAAAAGCACACGTCTGGTGAATTCCTTCGACGAAAACGACGGCATCCAAAGTCGAGGCTTCTTCTACCTTTCCACCGTGGTCCTTTGTGCCTTCATCCTGACGATCGCCACCGCCAGTTTACTCCCCGTCGTGAGTCAGTTGGGCATGGGGTTTGTCGCCCTTGCCTTTGCCACCTTTATGTTGATTCGCTACAAGTCAGAAGTTGATCAATTCTACCGCGCCATCGACTGGGATCTCATCGCGTTCTTCGCCGCTCTTTTCATGGTCATCCATGTCATGGAGCACGCATTGGTATTGGAACTCATCGGCAAAGGGATCCAGTGGATTATCGGCGAAGGGGGAGCACTCGGCCAAGCGACCCTTCTCCTCTGCTCCTCCGTCTTTAGTTCGGTGACCGACAATATCCCCTTGGCCGCCATGCTGGCAAAAATCCTCTCCGCCGCCGGAACGGCCAATGACTCTGGGCTTTGGTGGTCGCTGATCTTCGGAGCCAACCTCGGAGGGAACCTCACTCCCATTGGCAGCGCCTCAACCCTGGTGGCGGTCACGATCATTCACAAATACGAGCTGAAGCTTTCCTTTACCGGATTCGTCAAAGCGGCCGTCCCCTTTGCCTTGTGCCACATCACGCTGGCGGTCCTTTACGTGTTCCTCGTCTTTTAGTTGGCACCTAATGTCATCCCCACTCGCTCAAGGCCCTCGCCTCGTTGCCATTGCCGGACCGAGCGGCTCGGGAAAGTCTCATCTGGCCCAGCAAATGGCCCAAATCCTTGATGACGCCGCGACCTTGGTTTCCCAAGATGACTTCTACCGCGACCTCGCTCACTTGCCGATTGAGGCTCGCGAGCAGCAAGACTTTGATGTCCCCACGACCATCGACTGGGCAACGCTTCTCACCACTCTGGGGCGACTGCGAGAAAGCCGTGCCGCCTCAATCCCACGCTATGACCATGCGACGCACACGCGAGAACCCGGGTATCGCATCCAGGGCTCAAAACCAATCGTGATCTTCGAAGGATTGTGGCTTTTTCACACCCGGGCACTCGGACGGCTGTTCGATCTGACCCTCTATTTGGATTGCCCGCGTAGCATCCGTCTCCAACGAAGGATCCAACGCGATACTGCTTCTCGCGATCGATCCCCGGAGTCCATTGAAACACAGTTTTTTGGACAGGTGGTGCCCTCCGAAGAAAAATGGGTCTTTCCCCAAAAAGAATGCGCCATGAAGTGCCTCCTCTCGCCGGTCGAACCGAGCACCGTCGACCAGATCGTCCGCGATCTTGCGCCCCCCGGCCCCAATCACACACCCTGAGCAATTCCATCAAAGGACGTCTTCGTGCCCTTTGGCCTCATTCGAAGGCTGCTATCTACCGCTCCATTCAGGGGTGGAAGCCAGCCACCCCAAAGGAGATCCCGTTCCCTCATAAACAAGAGACAAACAAGTTGAGAAATCCTTGACTGCTGTTATGGTTCGCCTGACTGACAGCCAGAACGCCGGTGTCCCGGATCGAGTTGGAGGCAGAAGAAAAGTTGCCGTTTACCATGAAACAGTCGCTTCTCATTCAAAGCCGCTGTCACCCCCATTCAAAGAGACCTCGCAGCAAGGGAGGGGGACGAGGAGGACCCGCGCGCCCATCACTCAATCCATTAGCCCATCCTCAAAGAGCCGTCGCAAACACCCTGCAGTGCCCCTCCGTCCTTGCGGGAACCCCTTGAGGTGACCGCCGAGAATCGGGCCATTGAGAATGTTAGGTTTTGGGGCTAAGCCCCAGAACCTAAACATGAAGA
>DEAY01000274.1 GCA_002348345.1 Verrucomicrobia bacterium UBA2970 | reverse complement strand
CCTAAAGTCGTCAATGAGGCAAATTGTAACGATAGCTTACAATGCGTTTATGGAGCTGCTCCGGCAGCCCATCTTTCTGCTGTTGATGACCGCCTCGGCCATTTTTGCCGTTTTTCTCGCCAGCACTCCTTACTTTGGGTTTGGTGAGGACGATAAACTGGTCAAGGACAGCGTCCTGGCGACGATGCTGATCGCTGGTCTTTTTGCGTCCATTGTCAGTGCCTCCTCGTCCCTCGCTCACGAGATCCGGACGGGAACGGCGCTCGCCGTGTTGTCCAAGCCGGTCGGGAGAGTTCAGTTCTTGTTGGCCAAATACATGGGCTTGGCGGCGGCGCTGTCGGTGTTGACCTACGTCAACTTGGTGAGTGCCTTGCTCGCCAGCCGAATGGCCTTCACCGCCTATGGTGAGGCGGACAAGACATCCTTGTTCATCTACCTGGGTTCCATTCTCCTAGCCTATGCCGCCGGAGGGTTCACGAATTATTTTCTACGGCGTCCGTTTGTCTCCGACGCCACATTCTTCCTTGTGGTGTTCTCCACGCTCGCGTTTATCGTCGTGGCTCAATTGCCCCGGCCGGAGTCCATGTTTGAGCAGCACATCGTCGTGGATTGGCGATTGGTTCCGGCGGCGATTCTTATTTTGTTCGCGTTCCTGTTATTGGCAGGATGGGCCCTAGCCTGCTCGACCCGGTTTGATTTGGTGGCCACACTTTCAGTCTGTTCGGGTCTTTTTCTATTGGGATTGATGTCTGATTACTTGTTTGGCCGCCCGGCAGAGGAAGGCGCTTTGTGGGCATCGGTGCTTTACACGGTGGTCCCAAATTGGCAGTTATTCTGGCTCGCCGATGCGCTTGAGAACGAAAAAACCATTCCCTGGTCCTATGTGGGACGTGCGTTTCTCTATGTGTTGATGTATCTGGGCGCCCTGTTGGGACTTTCGCTGGCGTTGTTTGAAGACCGAGAATTGAGTTAGTAGGTAGAATTCTATGGAACGAAATATCCAACAGAATGGTTTCATTAATCTGGTGATTCTTCTGATCGCCGGAGCGACGGCGGCCGTGATGGCGGATTACGCGGGCTCCGCGACCGCGTTGGTCGGCGCCGTGTATTTGGGACTCGGGTTTCTTGTTGCGGCTATCAGCTATTTCCAGATGCGGTTGGAGAATCGCGAGGAGGTGGAGCGGCTCGAGTATGATGAAATGATGCGGGAGCGGAAGGATGCCGCGCTTTTTGCCGATACCGGGGACGACACCTTCATCGCCAAGCGGGCCCGTGAACAGTTCGAGCGGTTCTTCGTTCCCGGCTTTACCATTCTGTTCTTCGTCATCCAGGTGGTCGCCGTCTACATGCTCTGGAAATGGTTGCCCTCAGCCGGAGTTCCGGAGTTGGGGAAGGCAGCAATCGCGATGATGGCCTTCGCGACCTTCTCTTTGATTTTGTTCTTGATGGGTAAGTTTTCCTCGGGGGTGGCCCGGATGGAGAAACAACGTTTGTTGCGTCCGAGCGGGGCTTATCTGTTGCTGGGTTCCGTAATCTGCATGCTTGTTGTTCTGACGGAGGCGGGAGCCTGGTTCGGATTCGAAGACATTGACCGACAGGTGGGTCAAGTCCTGGTGGTTTTGCTCGGTCTGGCAGCCGCTGAGTCATTGGTGAACCTCGTCCTTGAGGTTTACCGACCTCGAAACAAACGGAAAGAGGATCGACCCTTGTATGAAAGCCGGTTGGTGGGGCTGCTCGGTCAGCCCGCGGGATTGGTGAGCACCGCGGCGCAGGCCCTTGATTACCAGTTCGGATTCAAGGTTTCGGAGACCTGGTTCTACAAGTTTCTCGAAAAGGCATTGGCGTGGTTGATTTTGGTGCAGATCGGGATTCTGATGCTCTCGACGACCTTTGTGATTCTCCAGCCCCACGAACTGGGCTTGCTGGAACGTTTCGGAAAACCGGTTGCGAATCGAGCGGTTCTAAACCCCGGGTTTCATCTTAAGCTGCCATGGCCGATTGATCAGGTTTATCGGCACCCTGCGAATGAGATCCAGAGCTATGACGTGGGATTCAAGATCGCTGAGGACCGAATGGACGAACGGACCTTGCTTTGGACGGTGAGCCACTACGAGGAGGAAGTGAATTTTCTCGTTGCCAGTCGAGAACAGCAGACCGGTCTCAACAACGAACAGACGGTGCCGGTGAATCTCCTGACGGCGGCGATTCCGGTACAGTATAGGATCAGTGACCTAGAGAAGTGGGTTTATAACCACAGCAATGCCAAGGAACTCATCGAGGAGATCGGCAATCGCGAGGTGGTGCGTTACCTGGTCAGTGTCGATATTCTCGAAATCATGTCGACCGGTCGGTTGAAAGCCGCGGAGCAACTGAAGGCGCGGATCCAGGCAAAAGCCGACGAAGCGGGTCTTGGAGTGGAGATCCTCTTTGTAGGGTTGCAGGATATCCATCCTCCAGTGGGAACGAAAGAAGTCGAGGTGGCCGCCTCGTTTGAAGCCGTGATCGGAGCCATTCAGGAGAAGGAAGCCAAGATCCTCGCGGCGGAAGGCTACGCGGCGGAGGTCGTTCCGAAGGCAAAAGCCGAGGCCGCGAAAATTCTTAGCGAGGGCCAAGCCTATCGAAAAGAGAGGGTGGAACGAGCGAGGGCGGCATCGATCCAGTTCCAGAGCCAGATGCGGGCCCTTGGAGCATCGCCTGATGTTTTCCGCAATCGAAAGTATTTTGAGGTTTTGGGTGAGTCGATGAATGACATTCGGAAATATGTCATCGTGCCGGAGTCCACCGAGGAAACGTTTATCATGAACCTCGAAGACAAGATTGCCTACGACTTGCTTGATGCCCGGCCGGAGACTCCTTAAGTGAATTGAGATTGAATCGATTGAAGAAATCGGAAGCGCCCTATGAATAAAAATCCTGTTTCCATAATCACAGGTGGGATCCTGTTGTTCATCTTTGCGATGGTCCTCTTTGCCTTTCAGGTGAGGCAAACGGAAGTCGCCGTCGTGACCACATTTGGTCGATATTCGGAGTCGTCCACCAAGACGGAGCCGGGTTTCAAATTTCGATTACCGTGGCCGATCCAGAAGGTCTACAAGTTCGATAACCGAATTCAGAACTTTGAACGAAAATTCGAACAGACGACGACCAGCGATGCGCGGAACCTATTGATCACGATCTATATCGGATGGAAGATTTCCGACCCGGAGATCTTTTTGAAGCGCTTCGACGGCGACGTGACGAAGGCCAAGCAAAACCTGGAGAACCTGGTACGCGATGCCAAGAACGGAGTCATCGGCCAACATCCGTTCAGTGATCTGATTTCCACCCAGGAGGACCAGCTCAAATTTGACGAGATTGAAGCTGAGATGCTGGCTTCAATCCAACCCAAGGCGAAGGAGAACTACGGCATCGAGGTTGAAATCGTGGGCATCAAGCAATTGGGCCTTCCCGAAGCGATCACCGGCAAGGTCTTTGAGCGGATGCGGGAGGAACGTCAACGTCTGGTATTGCGTTACCAGGGCGAGGGCGAGGCCCGCTCGATCGAGATCAAGGCTCAGGCGGATCG
>DEAY01000303.1 GCA_002348345.1 Verrucomicrobia bacterium UBA2970 | reverse complement strand
TAAGACGGCATGGGTCATCGCGGGAATTGGTCATGGGCATGATGAGGTTGCGGACGACGCGGATTCGACGACCCTCCTTCGCCGGGAGGGCAATAACCGGGTTGTCAACGCGTCGGTCTTGTCCTACATGGAGGTGACCGAGGCCAATCGAGATTCCTTTCATTTCCATGCCAGTCCCGGGGAGCGTCCCCTGACGGCGTTGTTGTTCGTGCCCCGCGATGCCAAGTCCGGCACCCTCTTGCGGGGTCGTTTCCAAGGGGTCGACAGCCCGGTTCAGATCCTGCGACCGCGCGAGGTGGTGAACGAACTGATGACCACCGTCAGTCGAGTCAAACAATTCCTGGACCTGAACTTTGTGCTAGTGTTGGGGGTGGTGGGCTTGTTTTTGGGGCTCGTCATTCTGTTGTCGCTGCGGTTGCGGGAGCGGGAGATGGAGACCTTGTTCCTTCTGGGCTGTCGTCGAGGAACGGTTTGGGGCTTGCTTTTTCTCGAGCTCAGCGTGGTGGGTTTGGTAAGTCTGGGGATCACGCTTTGCTTCAGTTGGGTTGCCGAATCCGTGTTTGAAACTTGGTTGCGTCAGATGTTTAGTTAAGAGGATCATGAAGGATCGCGATTCATGGAAGGACTGGGGGCGTTTGGGGTTGTTGATCGGGTTGATGGGGGGCTCCGGATGCGGGCCATCCGATGAGATCAATCGGTCGGATTTGGCGGTGGCTGACTCAAATCCCATTCCGAGGGTCTGCGTGGTCAATTATCCCCTGTATTTTTTTGTCGAGCGAATCGCCGGGGATCGGGTCGAGTTGGTGCTTCCGAAGTCGAGTGGCATTGATCCCGCCTTCTGGAAGCCCTCCGACGAGGAGATCCAGATGTTTCAGCGAGCGGACCTCATCCTGATGTGGGGAGCCGGTTATGCGAAGTGGCTGACCGAGGTTTCGCTACCCCAGGGAAAGTTGGTTGATACCGGGAAGGCGATTCAAGCGCAATGGATCTACGATGAGGATGCAGTGACCCACAGTCATGGGGATGAGGGGGAACACTCGCATGGCGAGGTGGCCTTTACCACTTGGCTGGATTTTACCCTCGCGCTGCGTCAGGGGGAGGAGGTCAAGAAGGCGCTGGCGGCCTTGTTGCCCGATCAGGCGGCCTCCTTTGAAGGGACATTCCGTCGCCTACAGGCCGATTTGACCGATCTTGATCGCCAGATGAGGGCGGCCGTCGCGAAGAACGGGGAACAAGCTCTTTTTGCGTCGCATCCCGTCTACCAATACCTGGAGCGACGCTACGGCCTGACGCTGAAGAGTTTTCATTGGGAACCGGGGGAAACCCCGGGTGAGGAAGCATGGGAAGCCTTTGAATCCAGCCGCTCCGAGCTCAAGGTCAAATGGATGCTGTGGGAGGGGCAGCCCAGTGAGGAGACGATGGTTCGCATGCGGGCATTTGGCGTTGAACCGCTTGTGTTTCCGACGGGGGGAGGCATTCCCGAGGAGGGTGATTTCCTCGACCTGATGAGGGGCAATATCCATCGGCTCTCGGAGGCATTGAATCCGTAGGCGCCGATCATCGTTGGTTCGTGCGGAGGGCTCGGAAGTAGCATCGCGGTCGGTCCACCGGAAGGTCGATCGGGTATCGGAGCCATCCGGTGTCAGAAAGGCGGATGGACGTCAAAGGAGTCCAAGTCTGCAAGTCGCCAGACTGCTCGAGGTGGATGGCTTCATGAGAAAGCCCTTGAAGATGGAGGACGAGTTGTCCTTCGAGGGATTCGATTCTCATTTTAAGGGGGGTTGCGGTGGCCGGGTGAATCATCAGAACACGATGACTCAAAGTGGAGGCCCGGTTGGTGGTATCGCTCACCGTGATCCGGAACGTCTCCGGCTCGTCTTCTAGCTCGATGGATTCCGCCTCCCCCCGAATCAGAAGAGTGGTTGTTTCACCGGGATCAAGTGTTCCCTCCTCAGGGTGCACGGTCAGTTCAGGCCGGTCCAGGCGGGCCGTCCATGCCCCCGTGGCCTGGCCATGGTTTTCGATTTGATACTCGAAAACGACCGGCATGGGTCCGGCGGTCGCGCCGAGCGTTTTGCTGGCCGGTTCGTCGGGAAGAACGGTTAATGCCGACGACTGGCCTTGAACAATGACTCGGGCAAGGATGATCAGGGGGGCGACCTGTTCATCCCTTGAGACCATTCGAACGACGGTCTCGTGAACCCCGGGGCGCAGGTGGTTGATGGCGGGCGTGAATCGGAGGGACACCGACTCGCTGGCACCTGCGGCGATTTGACCGGTTTGGGGGGCGGCATGGACCCACGATGCGTCACTGGTCGCCGTCCAGTCAATGAGGCGGGTCCCGTCGTTGACCAAGGTGTAGATCCGACTCAGGGGATAAAAGGGCCCCCCTTGCCCGCCGGCGGTTGCCAAGCTGAATCGGGGAATCAGTTCCCAGTTTGTCTCGTTTCCGTTCACCACGAGTTGAAGGCGTCGCCGCACCGATCCTGTGCCGGAACTCAGGTTTTCAAACACGATGTTGGCAAAATAGCTTCCGGGGGCAAGGGATGAGGCTGTGGGGTTGATCCGTACCGCCACAGCCTCGGCCTGTCCTGCCCCCAAAACGCCCTGCGTTTTCGAGAGAAGAGCCCAGTCCTGATCCGATGTGGTCCGCCATGCCAAGCGATCGGACCCGGTATTGAGAAGTTGAAATTCGGGGGTATTGGTTATTCCATCGGGATTCCTGACCACCTGCAAATCGCGTTCCGGTCCGACAATCAGGCCGCTGCTTGAGAGGGGGCTGAATGCGATGGTCTGTTCGTTTCGGAGGAGCCGGTTACCGTTAAAAAGGTACTGGGCTGCCAAGAACCCGCCATCGTTTTCCAGACCGATCGTCGCGCCCGATCCGCCGGCCAGCCTGCTTCCCGGAAGGATGTCGCGGTATTGGAATACGATTCGTTGCGTCCCCTCCTCGAGGATGGCTTGGAAACTGAGGGGGAGGGCGTTGTTTCCGATATTGAGCGGGACGCCATCCCACGTCACGACCAAGCGTCGATGAGGGGGCGATCCCATGAGGCCGTATTCAATGTGCCCGCCGCTCGTGGGATTGAGATCGTCCCAATACGGTGCGATGAGGGCGTTGGGGGCGGCGGGTTCGGGAATCGATTGATTGGATGCCGCCGCGAGTTCTTCGGGATCGAATCCCATCACGCCGTTTGATCCGACGTAGATTCGATCCCGAGGTCGGGCGTAGAAGGGAAAGAGAAAGGGGAGAGGGATTGGGTGGCTGATGCCCTCATTACCAAGATCGAGGCGGATCGGGTTGTCGATCGTTACCCAGTTGAAGAAATCGAGTTCGACCCGGTAGTTGGCGATGACGGCGATGGATTGGGTTCGACTGACGGAAAACCCGTCCTGAGATTCCACCCGGAGGGTCACCGGGAAATTACCGGCTCGATTGTAGGTGTGAAAGGGATTGGGGAGGCCGCTGATCCGGGATCCGTCGCCGAAATCCCAGTGCCAATTGACTATCTGGCCGAGGGATTGATCCTTAAAACTGACGCGAAGGGGAGGGGCCCCTCCGTTCGGTGACATCGTAAATCCGGCCACCAGATCGGGGCCCAGGGCGAGGGCGAGGTTGAGTCGGCCCTCAGAGACACATCGTCCTCTAAGGCTGGGGAGCGGATCGACGGTGGCAATCATTCGAGCGGCGATTTCACTCGCGCTGGCGGAGGGAAAGTGCGCCCGCATCAGGGCGGCCGCGCCCGAAACAATCGGGGCCGACATCGATGAGCCGCTGGCCAGGTCATAGGCCCGATCCGAACGGCCCCAGGTGGAAAGAATCGCGTTGCCGGGGGCGGCGATGTCGACGGTGGTGGCACCGTAGTTCGAATAGCTTGCCAGCGCGTCGCGATGGGTCGTTGCAGCGATAGAGAGCACATTGCTCTGCGGATAGTTGGCCGGGTAGAGGGGGATCACATCGTTGTTTCGGCGCTCGTTGCCGGCGGCGGCGACAATGAGCACGTCTTCCTGGAAGGCGCGACCAATGGCACTGCTCAAGGCTCCCGAGAAGGCGTTGCTACCCCAACTATTGTTGATGATATCGGCGCCATTGTTGATGGCGTAGTTGATGCATTGAATTGCATCCGACGTCGCGCCTTCTCCAAACCGATTGAGGAAGCGCAGCGGCATGAGTTTGACGTTCCAGGCGACTCCGGTGCTCCCCTTGCGATTATCACCCACCGCCCCCACTAAACCGGAGACGTGGGTGCCATGGCCTGTGTCGTCACTGGGATCGCCGTGATCCCGGATTGAGTTGATGCCGTGGATGTCATCGATGATCCCGTTTTGATCGTCGTCCTTCCCGTTCCCAGCGATTTCACCAGGGTTGTGCCAGAGATTGGGACGCAAATCCTCGTGAGTCAGCCGAGCGCCGGTATCAATGATGGCGACCTTCACCTCGGCCGCATCGGTTCGGATGGCCCAACCGTCGAGAGCGCTGATGTCGGCCCCTTGGGATCCCCCTTGCCGACCGGTGTTTTCGAGATGCCATTGGCTCCCATCGGCGAAGAACGGGTCATTGGGTGCCACGGTGGCGAATTGGAGGTAATCGGGCTCGACGAGTTGGAATAGGCCCGAGCGGAGTGAAATCGATAAGGCTTCGCGGACACTGGTGGAGGGGCCCAGGGTCCAAACCTGAAGACCGTTGAGTTCCCTGAAACGGTCTTTGACGACGGCCCCTAATCGAAGCCTCAGTGTCTCGACCGCATCGGGATGGGCCTGGGATGAGGGGCGGACTAGGAGGTGGTTGGGAACGTGAGGATGCAAGGGGGCCTGTCGGCTGAGACTGGCATGAACGCCAATCGTGGAAACAAGGGTAAGGAGGCCCGCGAGAATTCGCATCAAGGCGTCGCCTCGGTTCCCCTCCCGGGCGAGGGAAGTATCGGGGCGTCGACTGCCTTTCGAATCAGCGATCAAAGACCTCCTGTTGCTCCTCGTTTCTGGACGTTTTGTCATGATGACCATCGGGTCCAGTGGCTTCATCGTCGCCAACCGTAAAGGCGCGGCGCAATGCTCCCCAAGTCGATTCCGTGCTGGAGTCCCGATCGATTCGTTCACCAGTTGGTGAGCGGAGAACCCATCGCCAGCGGGGGATGAGAGCATCCCTTCGGCGTTTTCGACGTGGTCTAGTAGCCCTCTCAAAGGGGTGCATATTTTGTGCCAAGATCTCCTGAGATCCCGCTCGGTCGAGCGAAGTCTCGGGAACCTTCACAACTCCGGGGTCGAGAACTGTTTTAGGAAACGGTGGCTTTGCCGGAGGGCACCTTTTCTCGAGCAAAGATCCCGCTCGTAGGGACGGTCTTCGACCTCGATGCAGACGGGACCGGTGTAATTCAGTTCGGAAAGAAGGGAAAAGAATCGGGACCAGTTCACATCCCCTAAGCCCGGGAGCTTTGGGGTATGGTATTGGAGGGGGGTTCCGAGAATGCCGACGTCGTTCAGTCCATTTTGACTGACCTTCGCATCCTTGGCGTGGATGTGGAAGAGCTTGTCGGCAAATTCCCTCAGTGCCGGTTCCTCCTCGATAAACTGCCAGACGAAATGGGACGGATCGTAATTGAGACCGAAAGAATCGCTGGCGATCTCGTCAAACATTCGCCTCCAGACAGCGGGGCAGAAGGCGAGGTTCTTGCCGCTTGGCCATTCGTCCCCGGTAAAGTACATGGGGCAGTTCTCGATGGCGATTTTCACCTGATGCTCCTCCGCTAGTTTGATCAAGGGGCGCCAGACCTCAAGGAATCGGGGCCAGTTTTCATCGATGGATCGAGCGGGGTCCCGGCCGACAAAGGTGTTGACCACGGAAACCCCGAGTTTGGGAGCGGCTTCGATGATACGCCGAAGCTGATCGATGGCGATTTGAGCCTCTTCGGGATTGGGGGTGAGCGGGTTTGGATAGTAGCCGAGACCACTGATCGTCAGTCCGAGGTCCCGGACTTGGCTTTGAATCTCCTCGGCCTGGGCTTCGGATAGCCGGGCAACGTCGATGTGGGTCACGCCAGCGTAGCGGCGATCGGCTTCCCCCACGGGCCAACACATCAGCTCGACACATGAGAAAGACTCCTTTGAGGCGAACTGAAGGACGGCGTCGAGCGACAGATCGGGAAGGATGGCACTAACAAATCCGAGTTTCATGGCCCGACCTTAGCATGCGGCGCCATCCGGCTCAACGCCCAGGGAAGATGGGGCGAGTGAAAAGGGGGCGAGGAGCGAACCCATTTGAATGGGGTAGGTTGAAGGGGCGGACGAGTCTGCCGTGCGGTCAATCAGGGTCCCGCCACTCCCGGGGGCATGAAGGATTTCATGAACCCGGCACCGCAACCCAGCCTTGGGTTTGATGGCTTTTTAGAATGGCGTCACAGAGCAAGATCTCTCGATGGCCGTCCTCGAAGGTTGCAAAGGAGGCGGGCGCCGAAAAGTCGCCCGCCTTGATGAAGTCGTAAAAGGCCCGGAAGCACATTTTGAAGGAATCCGGATAGCCTTCAATGTGTCCCCCTGGGTAGTCGACGAAGGAGGCTGCTCCTCGGGAAACCAGGCTAGGGTCCTTGAGAAGTTGTTGATTGGGTTGACTCCGGTGTCCCACGGAAAGCTCATTGGGAGATTCGCTGTCCCAACTCAGCCGTTGCCGACTGCCGCCGATATCGAAACGGAGACAGTTTTTCTTTCCAGCCATGACTTGGGAGACCGAGAGGCAGCCTCGAGCCCCGTTGTCGAAACGGAGCAGAATGTTTCCTAGGTCTTCGGTGGCGATCGACACCGGTTCTAATGCGCTTTCATCTCCGGTCTTGCCAGAAAACGTTCGGACCTCGCCCACAGGACGTTTTCGAACCGGATGAATCGTGTGAAGATCAGCAAGGACCTCGGTGACCAGGCATCCCGAGATGGTCTGGACAAGATCAAGCCAGTGCGTGCCGATATCGGAGACGGCCCGAAGTGAGCCCCCTTCGGAATCAAGCACTCGCCAGTTGTAATCGGTGTCGTGAAGCAGCCAGTCTTGAAGGTAGGCGCCGTTGATGGCATGAATGGAGCCGGCTTCGCCCTGGGCAATCCGTTCTTTTGCCTCCTGGCAGAGCGGGTAGAAGCGGATGTTGTAGTTGACTCCCGTCGCGACAGACCCTTCCTGGGCGAGTTTCAGGAGCGCTGCCGATTCCTTGGCATTCATCGCCAGCGGTTTCTCGCAGAGGACATGTTTTCCGGCGGCAATCGCCGCTTGGACCGATTGGAAATGGTGCCGGTTTGGCGTGGTGATGTGAACGACCTCAACCTCCCGGTCGGTCAAGAGTTCCTCGAGGCTGGCATAGGCTTTTGGGATCCCGAGTGCCTTCGCGCTTTGGGAGGATTTTTCGGGTCTTGAGCCAAGGATGCCGATGACCTCCACGCCGGCACGACGAAGCCCTTCGGTGTGGGCGCTTCCCATGAAACCGGTTCCGGTGATGGCTGCTTTGATCATGTTTGAGTCACGTTCGATTCGTTGGATGGCGCCGAGATCCCCATGGCAAGAAAAGAGGATGCCTTGCCGCTGGCTCCAAGGAGTTCTATTCGATCGCTCACGATAGGAAGATAGCGGCGGGACACAAATTCTTGAAGGCCATGGTCCATGGCGAAGCGTTTGAATTCCGGATGACCTTTTTGCAGTTTGTCTCCATTTGTCATAAAGTAGTCGCGGGCGGCTTGGGAGCGGACCAGAAGGGATTCCGAGGACCAATTGACCTTGACGGTGCCCGCCGCGACGGCTGCTTTGAGCGATTCGGCTGACAGACCCGAGGACCCGTGAAGGGCCAACCCGACCGGGCGCTGACAGATTGAGGTCGCCCGCTGTTGATGGGTTTCGATTGCTTTGACATCGACCCGGTTTTCACGACCGAGTCCGTGCTCCGTTCCGACCCCGGGAGCCCAGAGGGCGAGATGGCCGGGGTGCCGATTCTCAACGGCCCCGAGAAGGGTGTCCGCGGTTTCAACGGGGGTGAGGCCTTGATCAATACCCGCCTCCATCTCCAGGGTTGCCTTCTGACCAAGAGACTCCGAGAAGCGGCAGAGCGAACAGATGGATTCAATGTTCTCATCCGCCGACAGCTCAGAAGAGTCGAGCGAAAGCGTCGACGCCACGGCGGTGATCTTTTGATCCCCGAGTGGCGTCGTGATGCCTTCAATCGCGGCCTTGAGGAGGGGAAGGGTGAGGGGGCCCTTGATATGGTCGGTATGGAAAACGACGGGCACCGAACGAAATCGGTCTGACTCGGCGAGGACAGCAAGATCGGTGATGTAGCGCAGCAGGCCGAGGTAGGGATCATCTCGTCCGAAGCTTGAACCATTGAGTTGCCACAAGCTCGTTTCGATGATGATTGGCGCATCGAGTTGCCGGGCGGCCTCCAGGCAGTCTCCGACGGCGGCGGGACTGTCCGCGTTGACCGCGAGAAGGGCGAACCGGGAGCGGTTTGCCCATTCCAAGAGGACTCGCGATTGTGGACCGTTAAGGAG
The DNA here is from genome assembly GCA_002348345.1 of Verrucomicrobia bacterium UBA2970. GTDB lineage: Bacteria > Verrucomicrobiota > Verrucomicrobiia > Limisphaerales > AAA164-E04 > UBA2970. The sequence continues at coordinate 4,390 of DEAY01000303.1, read as the reverse complement.
CATGAAACCGTGAGGGTTTTTGGGGCAGGCGGTCAGGTGCCGGGCCGGATGCATACCTTCAAGGCGTCACCGGATTCCATCAGGGGAAAGGCGTCATTCAACCGGTGGAGCGGGAGGGTGTGGGTGATGATGCGATCGGCTGGAAAGCGGCCGCTCTGAATCAGGGCCTGGGCTGCCTGGAAGTCACTCATTTTTTCCGAGTAGGATCCCGTCACCGTGAGCTCCTTGTAGTGAAGGTGGTTAGTGTTGAGGCAAGCGGTCGGGGCGGACTTGGGCAAGCCGCCGAAAAACTCGACCCGGGCCCCTTTTCCAGGGATCTCCAAGGCATCGGCCTGGGCGTTGGCATTGCTGCAGGCGACGATGACGACCGAGGGTCCCAGGCCATCGGTGAGTTCCTGGATTTGGGCGAGGTGGGTGCCCTCGGCGTCCACCGGGATCGTCCCGTCAATATCAAAGGACCGGGCGCGTTCCAGGCGTCGTGGGAGTCGGTCAAGAACCCACACTTTTTGCGCCCCTTGAAGACGGGAAACTGCTGCATGCATGATGCCGATGGGGCCGGCGCCAATGACGGCAACGGTATCGTGAAGGCCAATTCCAAGGCGTCCGTGGGCGTTGATGACGCAGCCCAGGGGTTCGGAAAGCCCCATGTACTCGGATGGGATTTCGGCGGTGATTGGAAAAAGGTGTCCCCTCTCAACCGCCGTGGCCGGGACCTTCATTCGAGGCGCAAACGCGCCATCGTGGTGGTAGGACATCGTGGTCCGCCCGGTGCAGAGATTGACCCGGCCCGAGCGGCAATACCGGCAGGTGCCGCAGGGGATGACAATGTACATCACGACTCGGTTCCCCACTTTGACCGAAGCGGAGCCGGCATCGCGAGATGCCAACACCCGGGCACAAAACTCGTGTCCCAGCACGCGAGGAGGGGCAATCTTCTTATCCCCGTGCCGGTAGGTCCTGAGATCGGTTCCGCAGACACAACAGGAGTCGATTTCGAGAAGGACCTCGCCGGGATCCAACTCCGGTTCGCTGACGGATTCAATCCGAATATCTTCCTTGCCGTAGTAGACTGCCGCCTTCATCGTTTGTGCCCGAGTTTGCGCTTAGCTCATCCAGTTTTGAGCGGTCGAAAGGTTCCATTTCTGGGTGATCTTTTTGCCCTGAGTCCAGAATCGCAATCCATCTTCCCCGGTGATGTCGCCCATCCCGAATCGAGACTGATTCCACCCGCCGAATGAGAAGGGTTCCCTGGGAACGGGTACACCGATATTGATACCGATCATCCCCGAGTTGGCTCGAGTCTCGAAGTAGCGGGCGGTGGCTCCACTGCTCGTATAAATGGAGGCCGCATTGCCATAGGGGCTGGCGTTCTCAATCGCGAGTGCTTCGTCGAGCGTGTCGACATGAAGGATCGTCAGAACCGGGCCGAAGATTTCGTCGCAAGCACATGCGGCACTCGGGGTTGCGCCGTCAATGACGGTGGGCCCCACGTAGTAGCCTTTTTCCCTTCCGGCGACCACCACCCGTCTTCCATCGACCCGGATGGATGCACCCTCTCGCTCCGCTTGGTCGATGTAGGCCTCGATCCGTTCTTTGGAGGCTTGGTCGATGATGGCTCCGAGATGCTTGCCGGGAATGATCTGTCGCATTTCTTGGCAGATGGCCTCGATCAGATCACGGCATTCTCCAACGGCGATGAGCACGCTGGCCGCCATACAACGTTGGCCGGCACAGCCCGTGGCGGAGGCGGTGATGTTCTTTGCCGTCAAGGCGGTCTCTGCGTCGGGCATGGCAATGAGATGATTCTTGGCCCCGCCAAGCGCCAGGACGCGTTTGCCCGTGCGGATTCCGTTTTGGTACACGTTCCGGGCGACCGGAGTGGATCCGACGAAGGTGAGCGCGGCAACCGCGGGATGCTCGACGATGGCCTCGACGGTTCGCCGGTCACCTTGACAGACGTTCATCACGCCGGGAGGGAGTCCCGTTTCCTCGAGGAGTTCCACCAACCTCAGGGGCGTCATGGGGACCTTTTCCGAGGGTTTGAGCACAAAGGTGTTCCCGCATGCGATTGCCAAGGGAAACATCCACAGGGGAACCATGGCAGGAAAATTGAAGGGGGTGATTCCGGCGACGACGCCGAGTGGAAACCGTCGAGTGTAGCAGTCGACGCCCGGGCTCACCTCGAGATGGCCGCCGTGCTCTAGGGCCGGGAGTGAACAGGCGAACTCAACCACCTCGAGGCCTTTGCAGAGTCCGGCTTTCGCCTCCGCATGGGTTTTTCCGTTTTCCCGGGAAACGGTTTCGGCGAGGTCGTCCAGGTGGGTCTCGGCCAGTTGTTTGAATCGGTAGAGGGGCTGAACCCGTTCCTTGCTCGGGAGGTGGCTCCAGTTCTCGTAGGCCCTTTGAGCCTGCTGGACGGCCTGATCCACCGTCGTCGACGAAGCCAGCCCCAGCCGGCCGAGCGGGGCCCCGTCAAGCGGCGATTCGACGGGGAGGGTAGCGTCGGTGCGGGTGGTGACCGGGTTGCCCCCGAGATGGTGCGGGATGGGCTGCTCTTCTGTCATCGAGGCTGTCCACAGTAGGTCCGAACTGGTCTCCCGTTAAGCAATTTCTCGTGGAACCCGCAGCTTGGTCTGGGAACCAAGTGGCGGCTTGGCGTTGTCATGACCGGCCGGTCGGGTGACGGCATTCCTCCCCAGGGGAGTTGGTGTGAGGTTCCTGTTGCTTGCTCCTCCGGATTTGGTTAGAAGCAACGGATCTATGGCTCTCTCGGTGAAGTTTACCCGTGCGCAGATTCAAGGGCTTGCTTTGGCTCGTTTGGGAAATCCATTGCGGAATGGGACCTTGCAGACCTCAAGAGAACTTTGTCGGTTCGATCCCTCGGAGGCGGAGTTGTTGACCCATTGCTTTTTGAAGCCGTTTCGCACTTTGGAGGAACATCGGTTCTTTCACGAACAATCGTTGGGGGAGAATCAGGTCTATCAGTGGGCGAGGACTGTTTTCCGGCAACCGGAGCGGTTGCTCGAAACGAGTGCGTCGCTCGCTCGCCGTCTCTTCGAGAAATCGGATCATCCGAATATCAAGCCCGGGGACCTCTGTGTCTCATTGGTCGAAGGGCTGATGGTTCACGGGCGGGACTGCCAGGGGCTCTGTGTGGTGAAGTGTGAGAACACCGTTCCTTTTCTCGAGATTTCAGTTCGGGATGGTGATCTCCGTCTGCTGACCCACGAGGGGATTTATCCCGATAAGATCGACAAGGGTTGCTTGATTTTCAATGAGCGGGAGGAGGAAGGCTTTTCGGTGCTCGTTTTTGACAAGGGGGGGGCGGACCCTCTGTTTTGGAACCGGCAGTTCCTCGGACTGACGCCGCGAACCAACGAAGACTTTCTTACGAAGCGATATTCCGAACTGTGTCTGGAGTTTGCCAAACGGGGATTGCCGCCCTCGACCCCTCAAGAATCCCGCTACCAACTGGCCAATCGTGCGGTGAATTACTTGGTGGGCGCCGATGAATTCGATCGCGATGCCTTTGAGCGAACGACTTTTCGAGAGCCGAACATGATTGATCAGTTTCAGACCTTCAAGACGAATTATGAGTCGGATCACGGATTCCGGCTGGACGAAGGTTTCACGGTCTCAAAGGATATTGCTCGAAAAGCGAAGCAGCGCCTGAAGGGAACCCTGCGCTTGGACACGGGAGTGGAAATCCGCTTTCGATCTGACTTCATTGATCAGTCTGAATCGCTCTGCGAGCAGGGATTTGACGAGGAACGGGGCATGCGGTTTGTGAAGATTCTCTATCACGAGGAGTGTTAGGGGGGGCGGTCCCGTTGGTGGGGCGGCTTGCTCCAAGCAATACCACGGTGGCGATTCCCCTGCGATGCCCGGAAATGGCGGGGATCCCCTCGAGGGACTTGACTTTCCCCTGTGTCGCTTCAAAGTTTAAGGTTTTTCAGCGGGTCTGGGAATCGGGCGCGCGCCATAGAAACGAGAGTAAGTCATGAGCACTGCCGCACCTTGGGTGACCTTCCGTCCGGAGATTAAGGTATTGGACTGTACGGTTCGCGATGGCGGACTGATCAATAGCCACCGATTCGAAGATCGTTTTGTGAAGGCGGTTTATGAGACCTGCATCGCCTCCGGGATCGATTACATGGAGCTGGGTTACAAGGCGTCCAAGAAGTTGTTTCAGCGGGATGAATTTGGGGATTGGAAGTTTTGTGATGAGGATCACATGCGTCGCATCGTTGGTGAAAACGAGGGGCCGCTCAAGTTGACAGCCATGGCTGACGCGGGAAAGACCGACTACCACGAGGACATCTTGCCGAAGAAGGAAAGTGTGTTGGATTGCATCCGTGTCGCCTGCTACGTCCATCAGATTCCCGCCGCG
>DEAY01000076.1 GCA_002348345.1 Verrucomicrobia bacterium UBA2970 | reverse complement strand
CGAGGGTGAGGTCATTGGGCTGATTGTATCGTTTCCCTTCATACTCATCGGTGAGAACGGTGAGTCTGTCCTCGGCGTCCAGTCGAGTGACTCGGCGTTGGACGGGTTCGCAGATGATGAGTCGGCCCTGTCCGTCAAAGAGCAAACCGTTTGATCCTGCCTTCTCGCGGAACACTTGACTCTCTCCCGCTCCTTCGTAGCGGGAGATGTTGCCTCCCCCGCTGAAGAGGAGGCCCCATTCCGGGGCATAGGCCGGTCCCTCGCCCGCGTGCGCGTCAAGGAGCTTTTGTGGTCCCGAAGCAAAGGGAGAGGAAGGGCGTGTCTTTGGCGTTTGACAGGCGGTGAGTAAGACGATGGCGAGGACGAAAATCGGTCGCATGGTTTGGTGAATAGGCAAATGGTGAGGGATTGAGTTCTTTCCGGTTTCCTTGGGCTGGCGAGTTCAGTGACGAACCGGCGGAAGCGACTTTTCCCACGCGGTCTGGCTCGCTTTTTCGGGCCGATTCCAGTGGACGAAGCTGCCCTTTTTGTTTCCGACGATGACCTCGGGGTAGCCGTCGTTGTCCAGGTCCTGGGCCATGACTTGGGTGCCGATGCCCGAGTCGTCGTCAATCTGAAAGGGAATCCAGTCAACCGTGCCCTGGGTTCGGCGAAGTTTGAACCAGTAGAGGACTGCCGGTGCATTGGGTTCGACGTCCCCCGTCGGCCCGTGGGCCCAGAACCGCTTTCCGGTGATGATGTCGGGGAGGCCGTCCCGATCCATGTCTGCGATATCAATGGCGTGAGGCTGTGAGAAGTGAACGCCGTATCGATTCTCGTGGGCCTCCTTATTGACAAACACATGGGCTTCAAACTCGATTTCTTTTCCCTTCCGGCGATGCTCATACCAAGCCAGACCGTAGCCATGCGCCGTGAGGCAAGTGATGACATCATTGTCGCCGTCACCATCCACGTCGAAGGCGTGCATCTGGGACGAGCCCCCGGGCGCAAAGGCGACGGGATGAAACTGCCAGACCGGGTCTCCATCGAGAGAGGGGGGGTGTTCCCACCAGCCGTCTTTTTCAAGAAGGTCCCGGCGTCCGTCGCCATTCACATCACCCACACCTAGCCCGTGAGTGAACCGTTGCCAATTGCCTTTCCGACTGATTCGACGAAACTTCCAGGGTCGGGTCGGGACGTTCCAATCGGGTGCCGCGAAGCCAAAATAGCCTCCGGAATTGCAAACAATTTCCGGTCGCCCATCCCCCGTAAGATCGGTCAGGAGAGGGGATTCGTTGTCCGTCACGGCGATGGCGACATGGCCGGGCCAGAGACGATTCTCTGTTCTGGGGTTTTCGTACCAGGTCGATTCTCGACCTGGGAATCCCAGAACGAGAATATCGTCCCAGCCATCGCCGTTGAAATCGTAGGTGTAAGTCAAGAAGTTGTCGGAGTAGGCGTTTCGGCCGCTCAATGCCCCGGGGTAGCCGGGAATGATCTCCTTGGAGCCATCCGGCCGTTCCAGGACGAACGATTCGTGATCGGGATAATAGGTATGACGTCTCTTAAACTCAGGGCCTTCCCACCAGTAGGGTCCCGAGACGACATCTTTCTGCCCATCGTGATTGAAATCACCGATGGCAGCGCCTTCGCTCCAAAAGTGCTGGCTGAGTTGGATCTTCTCGAACCGATGAATGGTATGGTCTGCGCCGAAAACCGTCGGAGCGAGGCAGAGAGCGCTCAAAATGGTGAAACGAATGGGGGGCATGGCGCAATTATTCAGGGAAATCGGATGGGGTCAAGACCCTCACCGAGGCCTTGAGGCCGTCGATGAACCCGGGTGGGGAGAGGAAAGGGTTTGCCCCCTAGGGGAATCGAGCCTCTTGGAATGATCGAAACTTGACGCCACTCCTGAGCCTAGGGCTGGTTCTCGATGGCGTCGCTGAGGCCTTGATTTGAAAGGGAAGAACAGGAGCCTTGCATCGGTGTCGAGCCTTGCTTAAAACACAGCGGTTTGGATTTGCAACGATGACAACTACACCATCTCCCATTCGGGTCGCTGTCACTGGAGCGGCTGGTCAAATCGGTTATTCGCTGCTCTTTCGGATCGCCTCGGGCGCGATGTTTGGGCCTCGTCAGCCGGTCATTCTTCACCTGATCGAAATTGAACCGGCAATGGGGGCGCTGGAGGGCGTGGTGATGGAATTGGAAGACTGCGCCTTTCCCTTGTTGAAAGGGATTGAGCCCACTTGTGATTTGAATGTTGGGTTCAACGGCGTGAGTTGGGCCTTGTTGGTCGGCTCCGTTCCCCGAAAAGCGGGGATGGAACGCAAGGACTTGCTGGGGATCAATGGCAAGATCTTTGTCGGACAGGGTCAGGCGATTGAGAATAACGCCGCCAGTGACGTGAGAACCTTGGTGGTGGGAAATCCTTGCAATACGAATTGCCTGATCGCAATGAACAATGCGCCAGCTATTCCTCGATCGCAATGGTTCGCGATGACTCGGTTGGACGAGAACCGGGCGAAGTCGCAACTGGCTATCAAGGCCGGGGTCGATGTGACGGCGGTTTCGAATCTCGCTGTTTGGGGAAACCATTCGGCGACCCAGTATCCCGATTTTACGAATGCCAAGATTGGTGGGCAGGCGGCCTCATCGGTGATTCATGACGATGAATGGCTTCGAGGTGAGTTCATCAAAACGGTGCAGCAGCGAGGGGCCGCCATCATCAAGGCCCGGGGGGCCTCCAGCGCGGCCAGCGCGGCCAATGCCGTTGTTGACACGGTTGCCTCCATTATCAACCCGACGACCGACGATGACTGGCACAGTGTGTGCATCAACTCTCGAGGGGATTATGGTATTGAGGAAGGGCTTATTGCCTCGTTTCCGATCCGCAGTCACGGCAACGAGCTTGCGGTGGTTGAGGGACTCAGCTTGGATGAGTTCAGCCGGGAGCGGGTTGATCTTTCAGTGAAAGAGCTCCAAGAGGAGAAGGCGATGGTTGCGGAGCACCTCCCGGTCGCATCGTCCTCCTGAAAAGCCTTATGAATGCCGAGAGGCTGGCCGAGAAAATCGATCATACGCTCCTTTCCCCGAACGCCACGAGCGACCAATTTCGTCAGCTGTGCCGTGAAGCGGTTTCATGGGGCTGTCACGGCGTTTGCGTGCCGAGCTCACGGATCGAGTTGGCCGTGTCAGAGACGGAATCATCCGACGTGCGGGTGAGTTCTGTGGTCGGCTTTCCCTTGGGGCATATGGATGCCGATTCCAAGCGGTATGAGACGGAGATGGCGGTCGATCTCGGAGCTCATGAAATTGACATGGTCATCAACGTAGGCCGGGTCCTTGATCGCGAAGCGGGCGCCCTGTTTCGTGAGTTGCGGGATGTGGTCGAGGCGGCCGACGAGCGGCCCGTTAAGGTCATATTGGAAACGGGCTTCCTCAGCCGGGAGGATCTGACGTGGGTTGTGGAGATTTTCAAGGAGACCGGAGCCCATTTTGTGAAAACCTCGACCGGATTCGGTCCTCGGGGGGCCACCCTTGAGGACGTTCGATTCCTGCGTGAGCAGGTGGGTCCTCGATATGGCGTGAAAGCGGCAGGGGGAATCAAGGGGTTCGAGTCCGCTCTAGCGCTCGTGGATGCCGGCGCCGATCGCTTGGGTTTGTCAGCGACCGTGTCCGTCCTCGAGGCATTGCGGGAGGCCGGTGAGGGGGGCGGTGGCGAATCCCATTCGTGAATCTTAGTGGCGGCACTAGGGCGTCGCTTGGTCGACTTGGGACGTTGATTGCCTGGCAAATGATTCCGCTAAGGCGATCGTCTTGATCATCGATTTTGACTTGTTGACCGTTTCCTGGAATTCCATTTCGGGTTGGGAATCATTGACCCAGCCGCCTCCGGCTTGCACATAGGCCTTGCCGTCCTTCATGACCGCGGTGCGAATGGTGATGCAGCAATCCAGATTTCCCCCGTAGGAAAAGTAGCCGACGCATCCGCCGTAGGGGCCCCGCTGCGTCTTTTCGAGTTCAGCAATGATCTGCATGGCTCGAACTTTTGGGGCCCCGCTGAGCGTTCCGGCAGGGAAGGTGGCCCGAATCAGATCATAGACGGTTTTTTCGGGAGAGAGCTGGCCTTCCACCTGTGAGACGATGTGCATGACATGACTGTAGCGTTCGATGATCATGAGATCCTTGACTTCGACCGATTCGAATTCGCAGACCCGGCCAATGTCATTGCGGGCCAGGTCGACCAACATGACGTGCTCGGCCCTTTCTTTGGGATCGGCGAGGAGATCAGCTTCGTTGGCCTGATCTTCCTTCCGGGTCCTCCCCCGGGGGCGGGTGCCCGCGATGGGGCGGATTTCGACTCTCCCTTCCTCGCTTCGGACATGGATCTCCGGGGAGGCCCCGACCAGGGCGAGTTCATCGAGCTCCAACAAGAACATATAGGGCGAGGGGTTGATGGATCGTGCCGCTCGGTAGACATCAAGCGGTGACGCTTTGACTTCGGCGGAGAAGCGTTGGGAGCCGACCACCTGGATGATGTCCCCGGCTCGAATGTATTCCTTGGCTCGTTCGACATGCCGGAGAAAATCGGGTTTTTCCATGTTGGAACGAAACGAGATCGGGAAGGGTTCGGCTGCCAAATCGGCGGGTTGGTATTGCAGTGGTTTCGCCAGGGCCGACACCAGGGCCTCGATTCGTTCAAGAGCCTGATCGTAAGCAAGATCGCAATCTTGTCCCTCCTCTCGTTTGACGTTGACAATCAGGGTGATGGTCTGTGAGACCCGGTCAAAAACAAGCAGCTCGTCCGCAATGAGGAAGTAGACGGTCGGGGTTTTCAGGTCATCCTGTTCGGGGCGAGGGACCACCGGTTCGACCGAGTGAATGAATTCGTAGCCGATAAATCCGACGGCCCCGCCGGTGAAGCGAATCGGAAGTTTGGGAAGGGAGACGGGCTTGAACCGGTTGAGATACGCTTCGACCACCTCCAGGGCATCACGAACGCTCCCTTCTTCGGGGGCATCGGCCGTTTGAACCCGAAATCTCTCCGTGGGAAGCCCCGGCGTGCGAATCTCGACTTCCTGGTCCCATTGTCGAATGACCGCCTTGGGATTGCACCCGACGAATGAATAGCGCCCCAGATGTTCGCCGCCTTCCACCGATTCAAAGAGGAAGGTTTCGCCCTGGTCCCGCAGTTTCCAATAGGCCGAGACCGGGGTGTCAAAGTCGGCAAGAATCTGGCGGGTGACCGGGATCAGGTTCCCTTCGTTTGCCAATTGGCTGAATTCTTCTCGATTGGGGTAATACATTCTCAGGGGGGAAGCAAGGGAGGCATGCCCAGTCGATGGCTGAGCCTCACGCGTGGGGGCGCCATCGGCCGGATTTGGCACGTGCTTCCTCAGGTCGAGTTTGGCAGACTGGTGGCATGGATGTGATTACAGATGAACGGTGTCTGGCGTATCATTTACCGGGGCATCCCGAACGTCCGTCCCGGGTGAAGGATACGGTGGCAGCATTACGATCTCAAGATGAACTTGAGATCGAGTGGTTGAAACCGGGGCAACCGGCAGACGAGGTCTTGTTACGAGGGCATTCGCGAGCCCATTTGCAGGCACTGCGTTCGCCGGATCGGGATTTTGACGGGGATACACCCGCCTACCCTGCGATTGATACTCATGCCCGACGGGCGGTCGGCGGGGCCTTGGACGCCTTGGCGCTGGCGCTCGAGAACAGAACGGTCCTGAGCCTATTGCGTCCGCCGGGACATCACGCGACCCGGAACCGGGCCATGGGTTTCTGTTATTTGAGCTCCATTGGCATCTCCGTGCTGGATGCGGCAGCCCGCCTGGGGCGACGGATCGCCGTGTTCGATTTTGATGTGCACCATGGGAACGGTACGGAGGCGCTCCTTCAAGACCAGGAACAGGTGGCTTTTTTCTCGGTTCACCAGCATCCCTGTTACCCGGGGAGTGGGGTCACTAACGTGGGAAGCAATTGCTTTAATTTTCCCGTGCCACCGAGGACCCCAAGGGACGAGTATCTCGGCGTTCTTCGCCGGGCCTTGCAATCTTTGGTCCGGTGGAAACCCGACTTGATCGCGGTCTCCGCCGGGTTTGATGCCTATGCTCGGGATCCCATCGCACAAGAAACCCTGGAAGCGGAGGACTTTTTTGCCTTGGGCGCCGTTCTGCAGGCTCAGGGGATCCCTTTCTACTCGGTCTTGGAAGGCGGCTACAGCGATGATTTGCCGGAACTGGTCCTCGCTTATTTGCGTGGGATTCAGAGCCGGAAATAGAGTTTGGCTTGAGGTTCAGGGAGGAAACGTGGGGATCTTCCAGCCGGGTGCCGAGGGGGGGCGACAAAGAATGCCCATTGACGCCGGGTCCCGATCGGGAACAAACTCCGCAGCACGAGGTGAGGGTTTGGCGTGCTGACAAAAATTCAGGCTCGGCCGGTCGTGAGATTCATGAAGAAGCGTCCGGATGTGATGGCGATTGGGGGAAGTCACTCGGTGCCCAGTTTCATGAAAGGGCCTTCGTGGCATCCGCAGCCCGTCCTGCCGAATTCCCCGTATTCCGGCTCGGACAACTTGGCTCGGTTTATGGAAACGGCGTCAAACCTGGGTTTCGTGGGCGCGTTTGAAGCAACCTTACTGATTCAGCTGATGCAGGCGAATGCTAGGATGCTTCGCCGTGGGGAGCGTCACGCGTGATGGAAAAGGGGATTAATTTGAAGGAGGGGATTGAGTGAAGGCGATCATTTTGGCAGCAGGCAAGGGAACTCGAATGGGGGAGCTCACCGCCGCAGTTCCCAAACCCATGCTTCCGGTTCAGGGCCAGCCGATCCTGGAACATATCATCAAAGGGCTGATCGGTGCCGGCGTCGATGGGATTTGTATCATCACGGGATGGAAGGCTGAGGTCGTCGAATCCTATTTCGGCGATGGATCCCGCTGGAAGATCCCGATCCACTATGTCAGGCAGTTGGTTCAGGACGGTACCGGGAAAGCACCGGAACTGGCCAAGGAGTTTGTCCGGAATGACTCCTTTATCCTCACTTATGGTGATATCCTGGTGCCTCCCCGTACTTATCAAGACATGGTCCATCGATTTGAGGAGGGGACCTTTTCTGGGCTGCTGACGGTGACGGAGGGAGAGGATGTCACCAAAGGGGGGATCAATTTCTTTGACCGCGAGTTTTGTCTGACTCGGTTGGTTGAAAAACCCTCACTAGGGCAGATCGAAGCCCTCCGAACCGAGGGACTTTTGAAGGATGGTGATCCGGTTTACTACAATGCCGGAATCTACATATTTAAGCCGATCCTGTTTGAGTTTACGGCCCGGCTTGAGAAGTCACCTCGAGATGAGTATGAGCTGACCGACGCGATCCAGGCCATGGTTGAAGAGGGCCGAACGATTGCGGGGCACGCGATTACCGGACGATGGGTTGATGTTCGCGATCCCCAGGTTCTCGCCCGCCTTGAACAGGACTCGGCGTTGGGCTCAGGCCTCTAGGGGCCGCCTAGGCGCTCCAGGCGTTCCGGGTCTTGACGGGCACGGTCCGCCAGCCCCGGCCAACGAAAAGGTGGGATTCCTCTGTCCAAGAGGCCTTGATGTCCCTTTTTGGTTCCAACGTGATGGGGTGAAGATCCGGGGTGTTTGAGCAACCGGGCGCAATCGATGACACCCTATCCATTGGGGGGCAAAGTCGGAAACAAACACTCTATTTCCGTCATCACTAGCCGATTCTCGAGAAACTGGGTGTGGGGGCGGAGAAAGAACTTGTGGCACTCCCCAGAATTCGATTAGTTCGCAAAAACGGCGGTAGATTATTGGTGGAATTCGAGATCGTGGTTCGCGATGTTCTGTATGTCGTATCCCAGGGCCAACAGCGGCAGGATCGCAGGTTCCGACTCAAGCGGGGCGATCCGTTCCCGTGGTCGGCTTCCCGTCCTTTGGAGGGGAAGGCGATACGGCTACCGGAGGCAGCGCGTCGATGAGGATTTGAGGTTCAAGGGTAAAACTGCTGCTGGTTGAGTTTCAATTATGAGATGGGAATGCCAGTTGCTTCGTCTATTTGAACAATCAAGAGAATAGTGAGGGAGTGAATGATACGAGAGATCGGCGATCATGTGGTTTATGAAGATTCCCGTCGGGTGGGTTACCCGGTCGATATGGAAGCTCTGGCGAAGGAAGCGAATTATCGGGTGGACCGTTTGGGAGAACTGCTGGGGCTTTCTTCTCGGACCCTGCAGCGTTACTTCATCACGGGCTTGGGGGTGAAGCCAAAATACTGGTTGAGGGAGCAACGGATGCGCAATCTCTATCAGCTTCTTTCCGAGGGGCGAACCCTGGACGAAGCTGCGGCTCGAGTGGGTCTGCAGCGTTACGATTACCTGGCACGGGAAGTTCAGTTTTTCGAGGGAATCACTCCCGAGGAACTGTTCTTGGAGACCGAGAGCAAGGGGGAGGGAAGCTCGAAGGAAGGCTCCTCACTCAATCACCCCCGGTCGGTCGAGACGATGGTCTCGCCCTCTCCAGGAACGGGATCGGCCTTTTGATGTCTGTTTGATTGTTCAATCCGGTTGATAGAGGAGGGGTTGACCAACTCCCGGCTGCGGGTGTTGGTGGCGAATCCTTTGTTTGACGCATGAATCTTTTCGACTTTTGCGCTCTGGTTGGGTAGGGCTCTGGGATGGGCCAGGCAATTGATCCCCTTCCAACCCTCCCCGGAGGCGTTCCGTCAGATGGACCGTCGCGTGGCCGACTGGGGTGGGGACTTTCTCTGCTGGTTCTCGGGGCGTATCCGCTGTCCATGGCTGTAATCTCAGGGGGAGCCGATCCCGGGGACGGCGAAGCAGCCTTGAGTCCGTCTTTGGGACGATTGAGCGGGGTGATATTCTATGAACTGGTCCTCTTTGCCCTATGGTTTGGAGTCGCTTGGTTCTTTTCCCGGGTAACGTTGAGCCAACTCATGGTTCGTTGCAGTCGGCCTTTTCTGACGCTGGTATACGGATTCCTGTATTCGATTGCACTTCGGATTCTTGTGGCGGTGGTGATGTTGCTGACCTTGGTGTCGATCGCGGGACTTGATGAGAAAAAGCTGACGGCGACGGCGGACGGTTTCCGACCGGATATTGACAAGCTCGTCGATACCGATTCGCTTGGAACGGATCCGGTCTATCTCCTGGTTAACTGTACGGTGGTGAGTTTTGGGCTGGCGGGGTTTCGTGAAGAATTGTGGCGAGTGGCGATGTTGGCGGGACTGTTTGCGCTCATTCCGAGGCTGGATGCGGGTTGGGTGGGGCGAATGGGAGCGGTGGCCTTGGTCGCGCTGTTGTTTGGTCTGGGCCATTCGGTCCAGGGCGCGGGAGCCGTTTGGATGACCTTTCTCCTTGGGCTGGGCCTGGGCGGAATCATCGTGTGGCATCGTTCCATTTGGGAGGCCGTGATGGCGCACGGGTTTTTTGATGCCTCCACCTTTCTCATGATTTTTGCTCTCAAGCGGTATTTTCCCGAACTCCTACCGCTTTGGTAGGAAGGGCAATGGTTGACCCACCGTGGCAACGCTTCAACGCATCGTTTTCTTTGTATCGAACCTCACCTGGCAGTAGGCTTTGGGAATGAGTTGGGATCGAATTCACTGTCCTCTTCTGATTCAAGGGGCCGTTCTCATTCTTGGATTGGTGGCCAAGGGGGAAACGAGCCATGCGGCCGATTGGCCTCACTTTCGGGGGCCCGATCACAATGGAATCTCCGGGGAAACGACATGGCGAACCAATTGGGACGAGTTGCCGCCAGAGCCGCTGTGGCGTGCCGAAGTGGGTATCGGATTCAGTGCCGTCTCGGTCGCTGGAGGAAAAGTCCTCACCGTGGGGCATCAAAGCGGCAGCGACGTGTTCACATGTCTTGACGAGCAGTCGGGGCGAACGGTCTGGAATTACCGATATCCTAGTGAGCTGGGAGCCATGTTTTATATCGGGGGGCCCGGTTCGACGCCCTCGATCGATGTGCAGCAAAATCGGGTTTATGGTTTGGGTAAATGGGGAGAGGTGTTTTGTTTTGATCTCGCATCGGGGAAGGTCATCTGGCAGCGACACCTCGCCACGGAGGAGGGAATCGTCGTTCCCGATTGGGGGTTGAATGGATCGCCGTTGATCTCCGGGGATACTGTCGTCCTGAACGCGGGGCGGTCGGGCTTTGCTCTGGACCGGCGGTCGGGCACAACGGTGTGGCGATCGGAGGGGACGGAGTGTGGTTATTCGACTCCCCTTCCGTTTCAGCAGGGTGAAGAATCGATGCTGATCGTGAGCTCCGGAGAAGGCTATTTGGGCGTGGGGCGAGAAAACGGCCAAGTCCGCTGGGAGATCCCCTGGCTGACTCGTTATGGCGTGAATGCGGCCGATCCGATTGTCTGGAGGGGAAACGTGTTCGTCAGCTCCGGTTATAACAAAGGTTCGGGGCTCTATGATCTGGAAAGCGGGCGTCCGGAGCTTGTATGGAGGCAGAGGCGGTTTCGAGCTCAGCAGAATGCTCCCGTTCGAGTGGGAGCATTCTTGTATGGGTTTGACGGGGATAGCGCCTCGCGGGCCAAACTGAAATGCCTTCGGTGGGAGGATGGAACGATTGCCTGGGAGGATGAAACATTTGGCTATGGAGCGCTCAGCGTTGCGAATGGTTTTCTCATTTTGATTGGGTCGGACGGGCGGTTGGGGCTTGCCAAGGCGAACTCCGAGCGGTTTCAACCGGTCGTTGTTTCCTCCGTGCTTGAATCGGATTGTTGGACGGTTCCTGTCCTTGCGAACGGCCGGATTCTATGTCGTAATTCAAGAGGATCGTTGGTGTCGTTAGACGTCCTCGAATCAAACTGACTGACGAGCCCATTGGGTCATTCCGTCGCATGAAAACCTCACGAAGAACATTTCTCAAGCAGGGCGCCTACGCAGGCGTCGCGACCCTACCCTTTTCCCTCACCGGGGCGAATGCTCACCGGCGCTACCGGACGGCATTAATCGGTTGCGGTTGGTGGGGCAACAACATCCTTCGGGAGGCAATGGCGTCGGGCCGTTGCCAGGTAGTGGGGCTTTGTGACGTTTATCGGCGCCCCCTCCTGGTGACTGCTGACGAGGTGGAAAGCGCCTCGGGGGACCAACCGAAACGCTTTGAGGATTATCGCGAAATGTTGGCTCAGGTCCGCCCGGAAATTGTCATCATTGCCACCCCGGATCATTGGCACGCCCTTCCCTGCATTGATGCGTTGAAGGCGGGAGCCCATGTTTTTGTTGAAAAACCCACCAGCCATACGATTGGGGAGAGTCAGGCGATGCTTGAGGCAAGCCGGTCGGCAGATCGGATTGTCCAGGTGGGCTTGCACCGGCGGATTGGGCCCCACCACCGCTCGGGGATGGAGTTTCTTCGCTCCGGCAAGGTCGGGGAGATCGGCATGGTCCGCCTATTTGTGACGGGCCGATCGTCCGGACGGGAGGCTCCGATGGCGAATTCGCGAACGCCAAGCGGGATGAACTGGGAGATGTGGTGTGGGCCGGCCCCCAAGCGTCCCTTTAACCGGAAACTGACGCCGGGAGGGTGGCGCCACTTCCTGGACTATGCCAACGGCACATTGGGAGACTGGGGCGTTCATTGGCTTGACCAAGTCCTTTGGTGGACGGAGGAGCGCTTTCCCAAATCGGTGTATTCCACGGGAGGACGGCCGGTGCTGGGGCCTGCCGTAGCGACCGAAGTGGAGGCGACCACGGACGCCCCGGATTCTCAGGTCGCCGTCTATGAATTCGAGTCATTTACCGCCATCTGGGAGCACAAGAAATACTCTGGAAACCAGTCGGAAAAACATCGGATTGGGGCGTATTTCTACGGGACCAATGGCGTGTTTCACATGGGTTGGCGGGATGGCTGGACCTTTTATCCCAAAGACGCCAATGATTCGGTCGTTCATGACGACCCTCAATTCAGCGATCCCAAGGACGGAAACAATTTGAAGCAACTTTGGCAGGATTTCCTCGATGGGATCGACAAGGGAGTTCAACCGGTCGCCAATCTTGAGATTGCCCATCGATCGTCCGTTCTTCCGCTTCTCGGGATGCTTTCCTACCGATTGGGGCGTAGTCTCCGGTGGGACGGCGAGAAAGAAAC
>DEAY01000346.1:2007-6215 GCA_002348345.1 Verrucomicrobia bacterium UBA2970 | reverse complement strand
CCCTCTCCGAGAGGGGAATTGGTTGCGGCAAGAACGGATTCATAGCGTTCTCTCGACGACGGATCGATTGATTCGATTGAGTCGAGCGCTTTTTCTGCGAGCTCATTCCAGAAGTCGAGATAGTGGTGCCCGCCGCGGGAGTGGGCCCTGGCCTCGCCGATTAATCGGAAGTATCTCAGTGTCTGTTCGTGCGACCAGGGGGGCTTGATCCACAACGCCATTTGGGCATAGTGCATTCGCTTGGAAAGGGGAGCCGCTTCGAGCATGTCTTGAACGGCCTTGCCGTACTTGGGGTTCCGAACGAAGTAGCCGGAACCGAGCAAGGGGCGGTTCCCCTGATCCGCTTCCATCTGATCGAGAAGAAGATCAAGGATCGATGGAGCATTCAGGCGGCAAAGCAATCGTGCGAGTTCGCGGTCGATCGAGTCATCACCGGAGGGAAAGAGGGGGCGGAGGCGTTGATTGATCGCGTCGATTTGGGAAGCGGAAGGCTCTGGGTTCCGAGCAAGCCCCAATTCGATAATCCGGAGCGCCCTGAGGGTTTCGCTTGGGGTAAACGATTCCCATGGGAGTTGATTCAATCGTTCGAGAACCGAAGTGACGCTGTGGGGCCCAGCTTGCCGGACCAGGGCCAGCAGCGCGGTCAGCGCCGTGGCCCGGTCGGTTTCCTCCAGCGCACGATCCTGCCATTCCGGCACCGGCTGAGATTCGATGGCCACTCGGGCGGCGAATCGAATGACGCGATCGGGATGGCCTAGCGAGGGCCAGGCCCGACCGATCGCCTCGGGCGAGTCTTGGCCGTGAAAGGATTCGAGCGAGCGCCGGAGGTCGTGCAAGGCGGCTTCCTCGGGGGCGAAGCTTGAGGGGGCAGACAGAGGGTCGTCCTGAATCAGTGGGTCGTGGTGAATCCGGTAAATGGCCGATCCCAGTCGGCGTCCGCCAACCGTCATGTAGAGCGCGCCGTCGTGTCCCACGACAAGGTCGGTGACGGGGAGCCCGACTCCCCCGACGAATTCCTCCACTTTGGCACCGTAGCTTGCGCCCTTAGGATGGAGATGGACGGCGTGAATGGTGGCGAAGGTCCAATCGCAGACGAAGAGTGCATTCTGATATTTTTCGGGAAACCGGGTGCCGTATCCGAAAACGACTCCCGTGGGCGAGGCCGGGCCAATGTTGATGACGGGCGGCATGCTATCCTCGTAGTGTTCGGGCCATTTGGCAGCCCCGCCCCGCCAGCCGAATTCAGCTCCGCTGACGAGGTGGCAAATGCGGGTTGGGCGATACCAGGGCGTTCCCAGGTCCCATTCCATATCGGAGTCAAAGGTGAACAGGTCTCCGGCGCGGTTATAGGCGAGGTCGAATGCGTTGCGAAGGCCACTACTGATGAGTTCGCGTTGGCTTCCATCGGGAAGGAAACGCATGACCCAGCCCGCGGCGGTGTGCCTTGAACTCTCGAACCCGGGTGGCATCAAGTGGTCGATGCCCTCTGTCTTCGTTGGACGGCTTCGAATGAGGCCCCCGGGAAGGGGGGTCCCGTTCCCGCACATGAGGGTGAGGGATGTTTGATCGGGATGGACGACGAGATTGTGAGGGCCATGCTCGCCGGCAGCGTCCAATTCAAAGAGGCGGGTGGAGATGTCATATTGGTCGTCCCCGTTGGTGTCTTGGAGTCGATAAACCCCGGAGGGGTGGTGGTCATTCCTCTCCGAAACGGTCACGTAGAGACTATCAAAAGCCGCGAGAAGTCCATGGGACCAGCCGAACTCCTTGGCGACGCCACCAAGGCTTTCCACCTGGGTTGCTTGTTCGGGGTGGCCGATCGGGCCGGGGGTGATTCGATAGATCCCCGGCCGATGCTGGGCTGCCGCGAGGAGTCTTCCCTCGGCGTCGGTGGCCAGAGCGGTGAAAGACCCCAAAGAGGGGGGAACGGTTAGAACCCGCTCCGCGACAAAACCGGGTTGTGTGGTGATGGTAGCGGTTTCGGCAGGGGTGCTCGGGTGCCCCGGTTTATACCAGTAGGGTTCATCTTTGTAGACGGTCTCATCGGCTGACTCGATGGCCTCAAAGGTTCGGACCGGCCCCTCGTCCAGATGCCTCGATATCGCCTCACGGGTGACAAAGTCGGAGTCGAGACCCCCGTCCGGAATGTCGATTCTGGCCGTCCAAAGGATGGCGTTGAGGATTGTTCTTCGAAAGCCCTCGTGCTGCCAATTGTCGTAGTAGTGACCGCAGGTGGTTGCGAATCCCCGACTCCCGTTCCGCCGTTCCACTGCCCAAGCCACGATCTTGCCATTCGGGCGAGCGCTGGGAAGATCAGCCACCGACCAAATGGGTTGCCACCCTTCATCATTGGGGCGAAATCGAATGTTGTAATAGAACTCTTCCCGCATCCGGAACGGCACCACCCCTCTGAGAATCGGGTGCTGGGGCGAGGCAGGGGAGACGGTGGCTTCCAACGTGTCAATTGCGGAGAACCAGAGGCGTTCTCCGTTGGTTTCCCAGTCGAAGTAACCGCCGGACCAATTCAACGCGATTTCGGCGAATTGGTCCGGTGCGAAGGTGGAGAAATGAAAAGTGACGAGGCCCCCGCCTCGGTTGGTCAAGCGTTGGATTATCTCTCGAGTCTCGGGAGTCGCCAGATGGAGGGCTTCCTCACCGATGCTGCCGTCACGACCATCGGAAATGATCATGACGGTATCGGCGCGGGCTAGGATCTCGGCGTTTGTTGGCCACCCGTCAAAAAAGGTCGAGACGGCCACCTGATCCTTGACGGCGGATTGTTCCAATAGGGTTTTCAGCAGTCGAGCGGACCAAGGGTAGTCGTGAATGCGATTCCCTTCGGGACCGTGACTTTTCCTCCCCGCCACGAGGACAATCTGTTTGGGTGACTCCGAGGCCTGAGCGAGGGCATTCAAAGAAATGGGGCCGACGCCCACGGGAAGGGCCAAGGCCGCAAGACAAAGGCGCTGAAAAAAAAGGGTCATGATCGGATTGCAATCGAGATTCGTCTTCCGGGGGGAACCCCCAGAGTCGACGTGGAAATCCCGCCGCTGTCAATTCGTGATCCCGGGATTTCGGGGAGATCCGGCGACGGGTGAGCCGCGTGCTGAATGGCCTCTGATGCCTGCCACCGGTGAGATTGAAGGGCCGATGATCGAGAAATCTGAACGGGTTTCCTCCGGAGTCGTCCCGGGTTGATTAAAACCTTTTCCTTCAGGGCAAATGACAAGCCGCACCGCTGACGGCGGTTGCCCTGGGGGAACCGGCCTGGTGACAGAGGAGTCGATGGCCCTCGGCGAGGGCCATCGGAACAATAAGAGGCATCGTGGCGATGACAATCCCGGCTCTCGACACGGCAGGACAGGACATGGTCATACGGGAGGGGGCAACGGAGCTTGATGTCGTCGAAGCACGCGGCTCCCCACCATTCTCTTGTGGTTACTGAAATCTGGTTTGACGCTCACTCGTCAAAATACTTCACCCGAAGGTAGCAGAAGGTGAGGTAATCTGGAAAGCGAAGCCAGAACGCTTTTTTCCGGCCTTCCTTGTCCGCTTCCCGTTTCAGCTTCCTCAGCACGGGCGAGATTTCGTCGCGGGTCAAAGATTGGTCATATAAGGCGTTGTAGTGGCTCGTGGTGTTGTCCAGGCAACGCAAGGCCTTCCGGATCGTTTCCGAGGCGCTCTCGAAGGTGATTTCACCGGACAGAAACTTTCTCAGCAGCCCGCATTGGTAGGTCTTGCAATCCAGTGGACGAAGATCGTATTGGGTGCACTTGCCCTTGAAGGCGAAGCATGGAAGAGGAAGCCGTGAGACCTCGCCATCCAGAGTTGAATCAAGCTCCTTTCTGAAGAGCTTGGCGAATGATTTGTCGGTTGTGGACGAGACCAGTGCCACCTCACAAACCGCCCCATTACAGCAAAGCCCGCACGACATGCAGAGCTCTGAACCTTTTTGGCTCCGTGTCGGATCTCTTGTCATTGGCTCGGCGGATCAGGTGTCAGGGGGTGAGTTCAAAGTCCTCCCCCTGGACCGGAGGTAATGTTTACGGGGATCCGCAGCGGCAACTCTGGTCTGAATGGTCCGTTTTGTCGAGGCCCCCGGGGATCGGGCTATGAGGGAAAGGATCCCCGAGGCATGGGGAGGCCGGGGCCCACGGTCAAGAAGCATTCTCGGCTTGATCCCGCAAGCGACATCGCCCCTCCGGGTG
>DEAY01000346.1:0-1668 GCA_002348345.1 Verrucomicrobia bacterium UBA2970 | reverse complement strand
CCGGGTGCCTTTGGTTGGAGAGGGTCTGATAACCGAACCCTGACAATCAGGAGAACAATCGTTATGGTCGCTCAGCGATTGAAACGGATCAAAGGTGGTGATGAAAGACCCTGCAGGTAGATTCCTCAGACGGCAAGGTCCTGAGGATGGGCTAGCGAATGGCCCCTCCCGGCCGTGCCGGGCGGAGGCGATGGATTTGCTGGCCATTGCGGACACCCTGGCTTCAGCCAACCCGAGGATTTCCGAAGGACTGGATGACTGGCGACGTCAAGTGGATGAATTGATGGCCGGGGATATTGGCGAGGATCTGGCGACGGAGCGTAAACTGGAAAACCTGGCCATGAAACTTCGGAATCAATGGATGCGGCTTGCCCATTCAGTCGTGGTGGGTGAGATGCGATCCCCGGCGCTCAATCACCTTCCCTTGATGCCGGTTGCGAAATCAGCTCGCTACATGTACGAACGGGTTGCCGCTCCCTGGCAGTTGGAAGAGAAGGTCAAGCAGTCCGGGGCCGAAGTCCCGGGTTGGACGATGGAAGTATCGGTTTTTGGTAACGGCATGGCCGCCATCACCGGGGTGATCACCGCCCTGAGAAGGCTTAAGAAATGCTTCCGGCGGGCGGACGGGAAGAATCTGCAGTGGGACCTGTTCGGAGGCTATTTCGAGACGCTGCGTCTGATCAAGGTGATGGATGTCGCCGAACTTGCCTGCCGGGGATTCCAGAATCCGGAGATGGTGCTGGAGCGGTTCAGAGAGGGCGTATCTGACATTCTGAGTTTCGAGTTGATCGCCTATGACTGGGATCAGACGGTGATGGATCCCCTCGCGCTTCTGGAGGCATTGGAGTCCCGACCCGCGGACCGGCCCTGGATTCTTGCCGTGGATACAACGCTCTTGGGACCGATTTTTGATCCGGGACCGTTGCTCTCTACTTTTGGTGATCGGAAACCTCTCCTCGTTCTCGAGATTCGGTCGGGTTTGAAGCTCGACCAGGTCGGCTTGGAGTTTTCCAACGTGGGGGTCGTGAGAATCTTCACGCCCCACGATCTGGATACGGATCGCTACCCGGCCGCCGGTCGGTTTCGGGCGATGCTCACCGATTTGCGGAAACTCCTGGGAAGTGGTCTGAGCTACACCCAGATGGCTGTTCTGGATGCCCCCTGGATTTTCCATCCCGAGTGGATGGAGAGACACAGCAAGGCTGTTCTCGATAATAATCGCCGATTGGCGCTCGCTCTTGTGGACAGCAAGGGTATTTTTGCGAGGGTCCATCATCCCTGCACCGGGCCTCAACGGGAGCTGATCTGGGCTGAATCCCCGCTCGTGATCATGGAATTCCACCCGGAGGAGGACAAGCAGGATCACCGGGACCTTCTGCTGGGAGTCATCGCCCGAGAGATTTTAAGGCGAAATCTGGTATTTGAATTGGGTTCCAGCTTTGGGTTTCGTCACCACCGTTGTGAAATCCTCGTCCCCGAGGGGCCTTACACCCACCCGGATGGGAGTGAGCGGAGTTTTCTGAAGGTGGCGATGGGGGCGCGATACGGACCCTCGCTGGAAGGCGCCATCGAGTTGTTTCGGGAATTGGCTGCCTTTCCCTGTTTTCAGGCCCTTCGGGAGAGTTATCCTGATGTGAAGCCGGCGGAGGCCAAGGCGCTTTTTCCCGA
>DEAY01000294.1 GCA_002348345.1 Verrucomicrobia bacterium UBA2970 | reverse complement strand
GTCCAGCTCCCCCTGTGACCAGATAGATTCCATACAGACCCAGAGGGCCGGACTGCTCGCCCCACCCCAATTCGGTCCTCCCCGCAACTGGGGCCGACTTTAAAGCCTGAACACTAAACTCAAACTCCAGACCGCTTCGATTGAAGGACGGAGTGAACGCCACATCTTCCTCGAGCTTATCAATCACTGGCTTATCAATCACTGGCTTCTCCCCCGATAACATGCGCCTGCATTGGCTCACCTTAGCATCTTTCTCAGAAACAAAAGGAAAGCGACAATAGACTTCCTAGAAATCAGGACCAGTGACCATTCGCAGAAGCGTTTTGTTTCAGAGGGGCTTAAGTTTTTTCGTTTCGTCCCTAAAAACGGCCCCGAAACGCCGTCGACATTTAGATCCTAGCAGGAGAGGTCGAGGGAGAGGAACTCGACCGACAAAACGGTTGCCAAAACCAACCTGAAAAACGACGGACAGCCCGACCGATATCATCCCCCATCAACAAGGCACAGGGCACCAACACCAGGGTGATGCCCGTTGCAAAAAGCACGCCAAACCCCAGTGAAACAGCCATCGGGATAAGAAACTGAGCCTGGATCGAGCGATCCAACAACAGCGGAATCAGTCCGACGAACGTGGTCACCGAAGTCAGGAGAATGGGCCGAAAGCGACGCCCTCCAGCCAGCAAAACGGCCTGCTTCAGGGGAGTCCCCGCCCTGACTTCACGATTGACGAAATCGACGAGGACGAGGGAGTCGTTCACCACCACCCCGGCCAACGCCAACATCCCGAATATGGAGAGATAGGACGGGGTGATTCCCATGATGATGTGCCCCAGAAGAGCCCCAATGATTCCGAACGGCACGGCGGTGAGGACATACAATGGCTGAACCATCGATTTAAAAGGAATCGCCAACAACGCGAACAGGGCGAACAGGAGCGCGATCCCGCCGATGATCGTTCGTTTTCGGGACTCTTCCGCTTCCGCAACGTAACCGGTAAACAAGAAGGAGAGGCCTGGCTCATCCCCAACCATTTCACGCAATTGAGGGGTCAATTCACGAGCGATCCCCAAAATATCCACGGTCTCATCGTCGGGCTGGGCACTGATCCGAATCACTTCCGCCCCGTCATTGCGCTCGATCGAGGAAGGTGCCCGGACAAAGGCCAAATCGGCCACCGTTGCCAAGGGGACCTCCGTACCCCCTGGGGTTCGGATCTTCATTCGATCGATCGTATGAAGGGACTCCCGCTCCGCCCGAGGGAGGCGGACCATCACTCTCACATCCTCCACTCCCCGAAGAATTCGCTGGGCTTCTTCCCCAAAAAACGATTGCCGAATCTGCTGGGCCAACCCCTGCTGGGTCAGCCCCAGCTCGGCGGCCCGCGGCTTCAAGGTGAATTCGAGTTCGTCCTGCCCGTAGTTGATCCGGGCGGAGGCTTTGGTGAGTCCTTCAAAAGAATTGAGTTGATCGGCAATTCGCTCGGCGATTTCATTCTTTCGATCGGACGAGGGCCCCCTCAATTCCAATTCCAGTGACTCTTGTTCCCGGTCATCATCCTTGCCTCCTGATTCCTCACCGCGAATCCGGAAATAGGTAGCCTCGGGAAAGGGACCGACGATCTCGCCCCATCGCTTCGCGATGACGCTGTTTCTCGGGCCCGGCTCCGACCGAAGACTCGGGGGCACCACCTCCACCGAAACATACCCACGGGACTTGTCATAACTACTGCTGATATAACGCGCCCCGCTCACCATCATGATATTCGAAATCAACGATTGGCCCGTTCCCGGATCCACAAACTCCTCACGCAATTCCTCAGCCCCAGCGACCAAGCGACGGACATAGCGTTCGGTCGTTTCAATGGAGGTATCGTTCGGCAAGCCAAAGTAGGCAGAAACCTTCAGGCGATCGACCGAAGGCATGGAAACGAATCCCAACCGCCCTCCCTGACTGTAACCTGCCATCACGAGCGCCATCGCCGCAAAAACCGCCAACACCACACCCCGGTGATGAAGCGCCACTCGAAGAGCTGGCTGGTAGATCCCCTCTACAAAGCGCTCCAGGGCATTGGCCAGGGTCTCCTGGAGGCGAAGAATGGGGTTCCGGCTCGCCATCCCGATCCGAAGATACTTCAGATGGGCCGGTAAAATGAGCTTTGACTCGACCAGCGAAAACAGGAGCACCGGGGCAACGACCGGAGGAATCTGCTTGGCAAAATCCCCCCAATGCCCTTCAAAAAACATCAACGGAAGAAACGCCACCACCGTCGTTAACACCCCAAACGTGACCGGAACAGCAACTTCATGCGCTCCTGTGATCGAGGCCTCGAGCGGGGCCATTCCGGACTTCATTTTCGAATAGATGTTTTCCCCGGTCACGATGGCGTCATCCACTACCACTCCGACCACGATGATGAACCCGAAAATACTCATCACGTTGGCAGTGATTCCAAACCACGGCATCAACAACACCCCTCCGGCAAAACAAACGGGAATGCCAATCACCACCCAGAAAGCGAGTTGAGGTCGCAGGAAGAGCCCCAACACCAGGAACACGAGAAGGCTTCCCTGAAACAAGGAAGAGGTCAGTGCGCTCAATCGCCCTCGGATCGAGATCGACTCGTCGTCGAAAACAAACAAATCGATTCCATCCGGGAAGCGACTCCCAGCACTCGCAACGTAGTCACGGACTTTGTTGGAGATTTAAATAGCGTTCTCCTGTCCCGTCCGCATCACCTCGATAAAGAGCGCGGGGTTTCCGTTAAACTCGACTTTCTTCTCTCCCTCCTCAAACCCATCCCGGACAACCGCGATTTCACTCAACAAGACTTCCGCTCCGTCACGCGCCCGCACTGGAATCCGGTCAAACTCCTCCTTCGTGTAGGCCTGCCCCCGGGTGCGCACTACCAGACTGCCACTTTCACTTTGAATCGAACCCGCCGGAAGGTCGATCGAGGAACGCCGCACGGCAGAAGCCAGTTCGGTCAATCCGATATCAAAGGACTGGAGACGCTCGGGATTCGCCTCGATGGCAATCTCAAAATTCCGTTGCCCGGCCATATCAACCAGGCTGATCCCATCAATTTCAAGGAGGTCCTCCTGGACCCGCCGGGCCACTCTCCGAAGTTCCTGGGGCCCCATCCGCCCAGTGACAGCGACGTTCAACACCTCGTAAAAGTGGGTGGAGTCTGGGATGCGGATCTCTGGACGCTCCGTTTCCTGCGGAAAGGTTGTGATCCCGTCCACCCGACTTTTGATATCCTCCAGCAGAACGCGAAGGTCGTATCCCTTCTCCGCCTCGATCCAAAGCCGGGCCCGCCCGCGGTAACCGTCGGCATTGACTCTCTTGATCCCGTTCAAGCCCTCCAACGCTTCTTCAATCGGGATGATGATGCCGCGCTCAACATCCTTGGCGGTCCCTCCGCGATAGGCCATCGAGAGATAGATGCTCTCAAAATTGCGAGCCGGGCTGACTTCGAGCGGAATCCTGAAAAAGGCGGTGTACAATCCAGCGAGAAGAATCCCCACCATCAGGAAATTCGCAGCAATATCGTTATTGGCAAACCAACGAATCATGGCAAATGAGTTCCAGACGTCCAACCGCCCTCATTGGGCGACACCTCTTCTGGTTGAGACCGGTTCATCAAGCGATGGTTACAACCCATTTCGCCGCCCTAAAGGCCCCATCTCACTTCGGTTCGCCACCGAATGCAAACCAATCTCGCTCGGCGTCGCCGCCGAGCGGGTCTCCGAGCGCTCAAAAGGCGCCAAGAACCAGTACCGGAACTGACGCCCACAACGGCCGACATCCTCACCCAACAGCAAGGTGCAGGGCACGAGAATCAGTGTAATCGCCGTGGCAAAGATGACTCCGAAACCTAGAGAGACAGCCATGGGAATCAGGAATTGGGCCTGAATCGATCGATCGGTCAAAAGCGGAATCAATCCGACAAAGGTCGTGACGGAGGTCAAGAGGATCGGGCGAAACCGGCGCGCCCCCGCCATCGAAACCGCTTCTCCCAGCGGCATCCCCGACCGAACTTGTCGATTGACAAAATCGACCAAAACCAACGAGTCGTTCACAACGACACCTGAAAGAGCCAACATCCCGAACACCGAAAGATAGGAGGGGGTAATCCCCATGACGATATGTCCCAACAGGGCGCCGATGACCCCAAAGGGAACCGCCACCATCACATAGAGGGGCTGGATCATCGACTTGAAAGGGACAGCCAGCAAGGCATAGAGTGCAAAGAGCAGCGCAACGCTGCCAATCAAGGTCCGCTGACGAGACGCTTCCGCCTCCGCGACATAGCCAGTAAACTGGAACGACAACGCCTCTCCTTCCTTCATCAGCTCCTTGAAAACCGGGGTCAC
>DEAY01000045.1:13704-15750 GCA_002348345.1 Verrucomicrobia bacterium UBA2970 | reverse complement strand
GCCGGCTTCAATCCGGCTTCAATCAGGCTTTGGTTCGAGCGCCTCGATGACAAAGGCGCACATTGTCCGATAGGCCGCACTCACCTCCCTTTCATCAGCCCCCCCGAACTCATGCTCGCCGTTCTCCAGGGAAATCAGTCGTTGCGGCACACCGTATTGTCGCAGGGCCTGCGCCATCAACAACGACTGCTCGTGAGGCACGTTGGAATCTTCGGTCCCGTGAATGAGTAGGATGGGCGGGTATTCGACCGACACATGACGGTGGGGCTCGAAGGCTACGATTCTAGATCGAAAATTGGCCTCGCCGAAACCACTCTCACGCGCTGGGGCCACGTTCCTGTCTGTCGAGCGTGAAGGTAAATGAGTCCCCCGTTCCCCCGTCGTTTTCGCGCGTCGGAAACCACCGTTCCACCGGATTGTGCGGCCGCTGACTTGGCGTCCATTTCGATTCGATGGTGCCGAGGATGGGGACTGGGTTTCATACACCAATCCCCGGTGAGATCACCATAACCGTAAAACGCGACCAATGCCTTGGGCCAGGGTTGCACACAATAGCCCGTCGTCAAAGGCAAGTAGCCCCCCGCGGAGCCACCGATGAACGCGATGCGCTTTGGATTCAAGTGGAATTGCCCTGCGCCTTCTTTTTCGATCCACTGGAAGGCCGCTTCCAAATCACTGATGATTTCAGGCAGTTCTGTCTCTGGCGCAAGTCGATAATCGATCGACAGCAGGGCATAGCCACGTTGAGCCGCCAACTTTTTGACTTCACGGTGGACTTGCTCCCGATGTCCCATCATCAAAGCTCCTCCGTGAATCCAAACGACAACCGGGCAACGCCGATCGTCCGGAGTTCGGTAAAGGTCGGCCTTGATCTCATGGGAAGCCAGCCTGCGGTAGGTCACCGTTGCCTGAATTGGATCTGGAAATGTCGCCGAGAATTCTTCCGCCTGGCTCACTCCCACCGCATTCACCAGGCTCAAGATCAAAACAAAACGTCTCAATCAGACCAATGCCTGTTTTCTTTTCGACGACCGGTGAACGCGCCCCCCCGGGAGACACAACCCGTTTTACTCGAAAGAACAGCCGGTTTGAGGGCTCGGGCGGGGACTTTTCCATTGAGATTCTCTTCTCTGCGCCACAGACTCCCATGCCGCGGCCGGTGGACGAAGGGCTTGCCGGCCCCGCTCATGAACACCCTCAGTCAGGAAGCCATTCGCATCCTTAACGCCAAACATCATCACCCCCACCAATGGCTGGGAATGCACCCGGGTCAATCTGAAGGACAGTCTGGGGTGTTTGTTCGGGCGATGCTCAACGGCGCGCTGGCCTGCGGGGTGGTCGATCTGAGTCAAGATGAAGAATGCCGCCATTCGCTCAAACCATTGGATCCGGCAGGGCTTTTTGAAGGCTTCTTTGCACACCGGGATGACATCTTCCCCTACCGATTGTGGACTCAACAAGCCAACGGAGAATACCGAGAGTTCTACGACCCCTATTCCTTTCTTCCCACTCTGAGCGAGGAAGATTTGTATCTCTTCAACGAAGGAACCGATCGCAACGTTTATCGCAAGCTCGGAGCCCACCATCGAACCATCAACGGGATTCCTGGCGTTTCCTTCGCGCTCTGGGCCCCGAGCGCCCAACGGGTATCGGTCGTCGGCGATTTCAATCAATGGAACGGGTGCTCCCACCCCATGCGGGCGATGGGTTCGTCCGGCGTCTGGGAGCTGTTCATCCCCGGACTGGATCAGGGAGCGATCTACAAGTATGAGATCGCCGACCGCCACGACGTCATTCGAATGAAGACCGATCCCTACGGGGCTTACTTCGAATCTCCTCCCGACAACGCTTCCATCGTCCAGTCCCCAAGCGGCTATCAGTGGCGCGACGCGTCCTGGCTCGAGAAACGTCGCACCACCGACTGGAACTCCCAGCCCATCTCCATTTACGAGATGCACGTCGGATCCTGGCGCCGAAACCTGGAGGACGGCGGACGTCCCTTGTCCTACCGTGAAATGGCCCGTCCGCTCAGTGATTACCTTCGGA
>DEAY01000045.1:5246-13401 GCA_002348345.1 Verrucomicrobia bacterium UBA2970 | reverse complement strand
CGTCCGCTCATTGATTACCTTCGGAAGATGAACTACACCCATGTCGAGTTCATGCCGCTTTCGGAGTTTCCCTTCGATGGATCCTGGGGCTACCAGGTGACAGGATTCTTTGCCCCCACGCACCGATTCGGAACACCCGACGATTTTCGTTACCTGGTTGATTCGCTCCACCAGGACGGGTTCGGGGTCATCATGGACTGGGTTCCCGCCCATTTCCCCAAGGACGCGTTCGCCCTGGCATGCTTCGATGGCACCGCCCTCTACGAACACGCCGATCCGCGTCAAGGGGAGCATCAAGACTGGGGGACCCTGATTTTCAATTACGGCCGGGCCGAAGTCCGCTCCTTTCTGATCGGCAGCGCTCTTTCCTGGTGCGACCGCTATCACATCGACGGACTGCGGGTGGACGCGGTCGCCTCGATGCTCTATCTGGACTATTCCCGTCCGCAAGACCAATGGGTCCCAAACCAATACGGGGGTCGAGAGAACATCGAGGCCATCGGGTTTCTCCGGGCGGCCAATGACGCCGTTCACGAGGAATTCCCTGGCGTCCTGATGATCGCGGAGGAGTCGACGTCTTGGGAGGGAGTCACCCGCCCCACCCAGGACGGCGGCCTTGGGTTTGATCTCAAGTGGAACATGGGGTGGATGCACGATACCCTCACCTACTTCAAAAAGGACCCCATCTACCGCAAATGGCACCAGGGCGATCTCACCTTCGGAGCCATTTACCAACACACCGAGCGCTTTGCACTCACCTTTTCCCATGACGAAGTCGTTCACGGAAAAGCGTCGATGCTGCTCAAAATGGGAGCGGAACATATTCCGGAAAAAGCCCAGCAACTTCGCGCACTCTACGCCTGGATGTGGGGGTGGCCGGGCAAGAAGACCCTCTTCATGGGCAGCGATTTCGGGCAATCCTCCGAGTGGGCCTACGACCGGAGCCTCGACTGGCATCTTCTCAACTATGAAGACCATCGAGGCATCCAAACCCTGATCGCCGAACTCAACGGCCTCTACATCCATCATCCCGCGCTCGGACGTCTGGACTTCGCACACGAGTCGTTCCAATGGATCAACCACTCCGATCACGATTCATGTGTTCTGAGCTTCGTCCGGATCGATCACGCCACGCAACACTCCGTTCTCGTCGTCGGGAATTTTTCCCCCGTCCCCCGTGACCATTATCGGGTGGGCGTCCCTCATGCCGGGCGTTGGAAGGAAACCATCAACAGTAACGCACGCACCTTCGCCGGGGTGGATGATGCCCCTCCCCAGACCATCGACTCCGGCGGGATCGCCTGGGATGGCCAGGCGCAATCGATCGAGATCCGGCTCCCGGGAATGGCCACCCTGTTCTTCCACTATCTGCCCCAATGACAGGGCCCCCGCCTTCGCCCAAGCTGGACTAAAGCAAATGCAAATGCCCCCTCCTTCCTCCGGTCCCACACGAATGGGGCCGGAAACGTTCCAAGCCTTCCGGTCTGGCTATGATGTTTCCATCCACGAGAAACTTGGCAGCCACCCCGTCCCCAGAACCTCGGGCAGAGCCAGGCGGTTTTCCGTCTGGGCTCCCCGGGCCCTCCAGGTCAGCCTCGTAGGCGATTTCAATGGGTGGAACCGATCGATCGACCCCCTCTTTCCCCTTGCCGATACCGGGGTTTGGTCGACCGTCGCGGCAGGCCCCAAGGCCGGCGACCGCTATCAGTATGCGATCCTTTGCCCTGACCAAACGAGGGTCTTCAAGTCGGACCCCTGCGCCACTCGGTTTGCCAACCTCCCCGACCATTCGTCGGTCGTCAGCGATCGATTTCAGTTCGACTGGAACGACCAAGACTGGCTCCAACGGAGGGCTTCGTGCGACTGGCTCACAACCCCCATCTCAATCTACGAGCTTCATCTCGGTTCTTGGCGCAACCCGACCATCGACTCATCCCACGCCACCAGCTATCGCTCGATCGCACAACCGCTGGTGAATTACCTGAAGGACTCGGGATTCACCCATGTCCTTTTGATGCCGTTGATGGAACACCCTTTCGACGGTTCCTGGGGCTATCAGGTGACGGGCTACTTCGCGGCAACGCACCGATATGGTTGCCCCAGGGACCTCGCCTCCTTGGTGGACACCTTGCATCGGCACGGCATTGGCGTCCTCTTTGATTGGGTGCCCGCCCACTTCCCGAAGGATGAATTCGGACTGTGGCGGTTTGACGGTTCACCGGTCTACGAGTACTCCGCGGTCCGCGAAGGAGAGCACCCTGACTGGGGCACCGCCGTCTTTGATTACAACAAACCCCAGGTCGTGAGTTTCCTCATCAGCAGCGCGCTGTATTGGCTGAGAGAGTTTCACTTCGACGGCATTCGAGTGGACGCGGTGGCGTCGATGATTTACCGAGACTACTCGCGACCTTCCGGAGATTGGGTGCCCAATGTGAAGGGGGGACGGGACAATCTCGAGGCGATTGACTTTCTGAGAACCCTCAACACCGAGATTGGAGAGCGACACCCGGGCGTAATCCGAATGGCGGAGGAATCGACCGCGTGGAACGGGGTGACAGCGCCGGTCGAGGCGGGGGGACTGGGATTCGACCTCAAGTGGAATCTCGGTTGGATGCACGATTCACTGGCCTATTTTACCACGCCCGTCCCTGCGAGAAAGCGAACTCGCTCGCAACTGACCCTCCCGGCCCTCTACCAGGAATCCGAACGGTATTGCCTTCCCTTTTCCCATGATGAAGTCGTCCACCTCAAAGGATCAATGCTTGCCAAGATGCCCGGTCCCAATCACCGGATTCAGGCGGATCACCTGCGCTCACTCTACACCTGGATGTGGGCCTGGCCGGGTAAGAAACTCCTCTTCATGGGCTCCGAGTTCGGTCAAATCACCGAATGGTCGAATGCCACCCCCCTTCAGTGGGAACTCCTCCGGACGCCTCCCCACGCAGGGATCCAGCGATTGATCCGCCGCTTAAACGCATTCTACCGTGACCACCCCACCTTGGCGGCCACCGACCATGACCACTCAACCTTCGAGTGGCTTCAAGGAGACGGCGGAGAGAGCGAGACATTTGCCTTCATGAGAAGATCCAGCCACCCTCGACACACCTTGGTTTGTGTGGGCCATTTTTCCGACACCCCTCTCAATGCCATGCCCATCGGCATTCCATCGGCCGGGCCCTGGGAGATCTGCCTGGATTCCTCATGGACTGATTTCCAGGGAACACACGCCCCTCTCTCCACCACCTTGTCGGCCCGTTCGATCCCCCACCATCACCACGCATTTTCCCTATCGCTCGACCTCGCCCCGCGATCAACGCTTTATCTGTGCCCCGTTGCATCGCCCCGGTAAGCCAACCGGCAATCGGCAATCGGTCGGGAAAACGACCCTCTTTCCAAGCTTTACCCTTTTCACTGAGCCTTACTCAAGGCAGCATCGGGCGCGTTTTCTGAGGGCATTTTCATGGGCGATTCAACCTATACCGAAGGGCAACGCTGGATCAGCGAGCCGGAACCCGAGCTCGGCCTAGGGACGCTCCTCAAAGCCGAAGGGGGGCACCTCCGTCTCCTCTTTCACGCCACCGGAGAAATCCGCCAATACGCACGCGAAAATGCCCCTCTCAAACGAGTTCGATTTCGAATCGGCGATCGGATTTCCAACCACGAAGACCTTGAAGTGGTGGTTGACCAGGTCACCGAGGATGAGGGGTTGCTCACCTATCATGGGGAGGGACTGAGCATTCCCGAGGCCCAACTGAGCGACCGGATTCGTTTCAGCCGCCCCGAGGATCGATTGCTCAATGGCCATGCGGACGACCTCGCCGCGTTCGACCTCCGCCGCCGGTGCAGCGAACACCGCTTCCAGAGGGATCAAGCCCCTCACCGCGGTTTTATCGGTGGAAGGGTGGATTTGATCCCCCACCAATTGTACATTGCCCAGGAGGTCAGTCAGCGCTATGCGCCCAGAGTTCTGCTCGCCGATGAAGTCGGACTCGGAAAAACCATTGAGGCCTGTCTCATTCTCCACCAACTCCTTCTCAGTGGCCGGGCAGAGCGGGTTCTCATCCTGGTGCCGGAATCCCTGGTGCACCAGTGGTTCGTGGAACTCCTTCGAAAATTCAACCTCTGGGTCAATCTCTTCGACGAAGCCCGTTGCCAGTCCATCAACCAGAACCAACCGGACGCCAATCCCTTCTTGGATGACCAATTCGTCCTCTGCGCCACATCGCTCCTGGCGGACTCCCCGATCCGTCTGGAGCAGGCCATCGAAGCAGGCTGGGACCTCCTCATCGTCGATGAAGCCCACCACTTGGAATGGACTGAAGCGGCTCCCAGCCCGGTCTATCAAGCCGTCGAAGCCCTCGCCCGACAAACCGAAGGCCTCCTGCTTCTGACCGCCACCCCCGAGCAACTCGGGCCCGAGAGTCATTTCGCGCGCCTCCGCTTACTCGATCCGGAACGCTATTCCTGCTTCAAGAACTTTCACAAGCAAGCCGAAGGATACGAATCAACGGCCGACCTTGCCGAAGCGCTCGTCGAGGGACGTTCCCTGTCGGCTGACGAGCAAACACACCTTCGAGAACTGATGAAGGGGTCGGTCGACCTGAAGAGCGAATCGGGCCGCTCTCAGGCGCTCTCCAAATTACTCGACCTTCACGGACCGGGCCGGGTCGTCTTCCGGAACACGAGAGCGGCGATTTCGGGATTTCCGCAACGCCGCGCTCATCTAATTCCACTGGAGGCTATCCCGAATGAATTGGAATGCCTCGACCGACTGGCCACCGAATTCGCAGCGGATGCGGGCGATGCGGCACTCCGGGGCTTCCTCCAGCTCGATCAGGACCCACGGATTCGTTGGCTGGCCCAATTCATTCAGGCCCTCCAACCTGAGAAGGTCCTGCTGATCTGCCATACGAAGGAAAAAGCCCTGGCCGTCGACCATTCCCTTCGCCAACAGATCAACGCCAAGACGGCCGTCTTTCATGAAGACCTGCCGCTCATCCAGCGCGATCGGAACGCGGCCTGGTTCGCCGAAGAAGAAGGAGCCCAGTTACTCATCTGCTCGGAGATCGGAAGCGAGGGTCGGAATTTTCAGTTCGCCCATCATCTGGTGATGTTCGATCTCCCGATCAATCCCGAGCTCGTCGAGCAGCGGATCGGACGCTTGGATCGCATCGGTCAAACCCAGGAGATCCAGATTCACATCCCCTTTGTCGAGCACAGCCCGCAGGAAGTGGTGGCCCAGTGGTATCACCAGGCTCTCGATGCCCTGGAGAACAGTCTTGAGGGCGGGCGCCGGCTCTACGAGCAATTCGGGGACCGGATTCATGATTTCGCACTCGAGTATTCCGCCCTGCCGAAAGACGAATCGGAGGCCGAACGATCGACCATTCTGGAGTCCTCGAGACGAGAACGCCTGCGCATGGCGGCCCAATTGAAGGCAGGTCGAAACCGGCTCCAGGAACTAAGTTCCTTCCAAGCCGCTCCGGCCGCCCAATTGAAGGACGCGATCAGAACCGACGACCAAGCGCCGGAGCTTGAATCGTTGATGTCGAGCGTCTTTGATCATTACGGCGTCCACGTTGAGGAATTAGCGGCCCGCACCTATCGTCTTGATGCCAGCGGTGTCATCACCGATGCGTTTCCCGCGATTCCCAAGGAAGGAATGGTCGCCACCTACGATCGGGCCCGAGCCCTCGCTCGCGAGGATGTCAGCTTCCTGACCTGGGATCATCCCATCGTCACCGGGGCACTGGACCTGATTCTCAGCTCGGAACGAGGCAACAGTTGTTTCGCGATCCGGAGGGACCAGGAAGAGCCCGGCTTGATGGTCGAAGCCATCTTCGAACTCACGACCATGGCTCCAGGGAAATGGCACGCCGATCGTTTTCTTCCCCGGACCCCCATTCACGTGGCCGTAAACCACAAACTCGAACCGGTTCCCATCGAAACCATCCCGCCCCTTCATTCCGGGGCACTTCAAAACGCGCCTCCCTATCGGCTTATGGATAATGAATCCATCCGTAATGAGCTCCTTCCCGCCATGATCGCCCGGGCAAAAACCCAGGCGCAAACTCTGGCGGAGGAGGTCCGCGCCTCACGGCTCGCCGCCATGCAGGAGACGCTGTCCCATGAAATCGAGCGTCTGACCACCCTCGCCGGGATCAACGATCATGTGCGCCCCATCGAACTCGAATTAGCGCAAGCCCAGGCGCAGGCGCTGAACAAGGCCATTCGAGAGGCCACGATTCGGCTCGATTCCATCCGCGTTCTCTGGAATGCTCCCGATGAGAAATGAAACCGCAACCCGCTCTCTTTCTGGCCCTCCTGCTCCCCACGATTGCTTCCGCCGGAACGGCGACCACCCCGACGCGCTTGACGGAAGAGACCCGTCTCGTCTGGGCAAATCGCGACCAGGCAGGCCAACTCCTCGGCACAAGCGATCTCTTCATTCAATCCCTGAGCCCGTTTGACCGAGCGGTCCGACTTCGATCGGCTCCGCCTCCGACGACCGAAGGGTTCCTGGCCTTCGTCGGCCAACAGGCCCTCGATTGGTCGGAGGACGAGAGGAAGCGGCTGGGGTCGGCCTTCCTGCGAATTGCCCCTCGCCTGCAAGAACGTCACCTCCCTTTTCCAAAAACCGTTCTGATGATCAAAACGACCGGAAAGGATGAGCCTGCCCCCTATACCCGTATGAACGCGATCATTCTTCCCAAACGGGTCACCGAATCCCCCCGGCCCCATGACGCCTTGCTGGCACACGAGCTCTTTCACATCCTCTCCCGCAATGCGCCCCAATCCTATCGAACTCGACTCTATCAGACGCTCGGGTTTTTCCCGTGCGGACGCATCACCCTTCCCCCCGAACTGGCGCCCTTTCGAATCACCAATCCCGATTCCCCCATCTACGACTACGGCATTCAGATCCAACATCAAGGGACCGAGCACACCGTCATCCCCGTCCTCCTCAGCCAATCCCAACGCTTCGATCCCCAGGAGAAGAAGCCGTTTTTTTCCTATCTCGAACAAACGCTCATGAAACTCGATCAAGTCGAAGGCCAATGGCGGCCGGCTCGGCATGCCAACTCCCCCGTGGTTTGGGAACTTGACGCGGTGGAAAACTTTTACCCTCAAATTGGAGGCAGAACCTACTCGGTCTTTCAGCCCGACGAAATCTTGGCCCAGCACTTCACCCGCCTCATCATGGGGGACACCGCAGCCCCCCCGGATTCGATCACTGCCAAGCTGGCCCGGGCGCTCTCCCCCACGCCCTAGCTCCCCCCCGGCCATCGACCTGGCGTTAAACTAAACAAACTTGGGGAAACCAGAGGCGATTAATCACCAATCAATGCATTGATCTTCTCCGACACGACATCAAGCTCCCGCATCAGCGATTCGCCCACCAAGAGCGCCTGAGCACCGCAAGCGACCAACCGGTCCACGTCGTGACGCGTCTTGATCCCGCTCTCCGCCACCAGTGAGATCTCATTCCGATTGGCTTGCTTGGCCAACCCCTGCGCCAATCGCTCCGTGGTGCCTAAATCCACGGTGAACCGCTTTAAGTCCCGGTTGTTCACTCCAATCAGAGAGGCCTTGATGGCGAGGGCCCTTTGAAGTTCCTCCTCGTCATGAACTTCGACCAGGACGCCCAGACCGGCCTCCGAGGCCAACTGGTGCAAGCTAGCCAATCGATCTTCGTCCAGGATCGCGACGATGAGAAGGATCGCGTCGGCGCCCCACTCCACGGACTCCAGGATTTGCCGTTCATCGATCACAAAGTCCTTCCGGAGAATCGGGAGGTCGACAGCCTCTCGAACCGACCTCAAAAACTCCAGCGACCCTTGGAAATACTTCTCATCAGTCAGGACAGAGAGGCAGGAGGCCCCCCCGTCTTGGTAGGCTCGGGCAATCCGCACCGGATCAAAGTCCTCGCAGATGACACCGGCCGATGGGGAGGCTTTCTTGACTTCCGCGATTAAGCCAAGACGCCCAACCCGAGGCTGCATCAGGGCCTCTTGAAAGGGGCGGACCCCTCCCCGCCGCGCAAGCCGCTCCGCCAAAAGCCCCACCGAAACCGAGCACTCATCCAGGGCGGCCACTTCCGCCACTTTGTCCTCCACAATTTGATCGAGAATCGTCATGCCTCATTCCACCCCGG
>DEAY01000045.1:0-4910 GCA_002348345.1 Verrucomicrobia bacterium UBA2970 | reverse complement strand
TTCCACCCCGGTGTCCGCCATGCGTTTGGTCGGACAACCGGCACGCAACCACCCGTTGACAAAGGGATCAAGGTGACCATCCATCACCTCTTGAATATTGCTGGTCTCGATTCCGGTACGCAGATCCTTCACCATCCGGTAAGGTTGAAAGACGTAGCTTCGGATTTGGTTCCCCCATGAAACGCTTCCTTTCTCCCCATAGAACCGCTCCATATCCTTCTTGGCCTCGTCTTCCCGGATCGCGTAGAGCCGCGAGACGAGCAGCTTCATCGCCGTCGCTCGGTTTTGGTGTTGGGAGCGTTGAGACTGGCAGGCCACCGCCAAACCGGTGGGGACGTGAGTGATCCGAACCGCCGTTTCCACTTTGTTGACATTCTGTCCTCCCTTACCCCCGGAACGAAAGGTGTCGACCCGAAGATCCGATGGAGGAATGTCCATATCAATATCCTCATCAATCTCGGCAATCACATCGACACTGGCAAAACTCGTATGGCGCCGTTTGTTGGAATCAAAAGGAGAAATCCGAACCAGCCGATGGACGCCACGCTCTGCTTTGCAGAACCCATAGGCATTGTCGCCCTCGATCATCAGACTGACACTCTTCACCCCCGCCGTTTCCCCCGGCAAGATTTCGGTGATCTCCGCCTGATATCCCCTCTGCTCGCACCACCGCTGATACATGCGCAGCAACATATCCGCCCAGTCACAGGATTCCGTGCCTCCCGCCCCGGCATTGATGCTCAAAATACAGCTCTTGGCGTCATGGGATCCGGTCAACAGCGTCCGCAGTTCAAGATCTTCCAGCGACTGCTCTAAGGAACCCAAATCGGCCTCGACCTCACACGCGATGGTCCCTTGAGCCTCCACCGGCTCCGACTCCCCAAGCTCGACCATGACCTCCAAATCCTCAAGGTCTTTTTGGGACCGATCGAGGGGCTCGATCTTGCGTTTGAGACGGGAGGATTCATCCATCACCTTCTGGGCCTGTTCCCGATGATCCCAGAACCCTTCCATTCCCATGGCCGATTCCAACTCGGCCTGGCGCTTGCGAACCGCTTCGACGTCAAAGATACCTCCGCAAGTGAGACAACTTCTCTTTGAGTTTCGCAATTCGCTCTTTCACCGTCTCAAACATAGGGCCCCAAGCTAGGCAAGGGCACCCGCCTTGACGAGAGAATTCTAGATGAAGGCAATCGATCCAGCCCCAAAGCGAGAGCCTCATAACCGGGAGGGCTGAACGGGGCTCGAGGGAATCTTTCCGCTCGCCCGACTCCTGAGGAGCGGCTGCAATCGACGGATCACTGCAGCAGCCTCCGGATCCGGGTTGAGCGCCAGATTCTGAAATTCCATCGGGTCGGAGTGATAGTCGTAGAGTTCGACCCCATGTTTGCCTTCCCCCCATTCCGTGTATCGCCACCGGTCGGTTCGGAGACTGCATCCCATCACCTGCTCCGGCAATCGATGGTCCGAGGGACGCAGGACTTGGGTCACCGCATGGCCCTTCCAATCCGCCATCGGATCCTCCAACAAGGGCCGGAGAGAGCGACCGTCCAAGTCCTCGGGTCCCGGGATTCCCGCCAAGTCAATCAGCGTCGGATAGAGATCAACGAACTCCACCACGCGGAAGGACGCCTGACCATTCCCCCTCGCGCCCGGCATGGATACAATCAGAGGCGCTCGAGCAGAGCGCTCGAAAAGCGTTCGCTTCTGCCAAACCCCGCCATGCTCACCCAAGTGATAGCCGTGATCACTCCACAACACGATGATCGTTCGATCAACCAGATCGAGGCGGTCGAGGGCCTCCATCAGGCGTCCCACCTGAGCATCCACGAAGGAGACAGATGCGTAATAGGCTTGGACCGCCTTCCGCAAGGTTCCTTCATCCAACCCATAATGAGGCACGGGACAATTGTGGGCGAAGGCCGCCGTCGGAATGTCATCCCGATCGCCTTCCGGAGCATAGGGAAGACGAATCGATTCGAGGGGGTAGCGTTCAAAATACTTCTTCGGTGCAACATATGGGGTATGCGGCCGAAAGAATCCAACCCCCAAGAAAAACGGCTGACCCCGTTTCTCCTCGATGATTCGAATCGCTTCGCTCGCGACCATCCCATCGGTCTGTTCCTGATCCTCGCCTTCGGCGGCCAGCCAACTCAAGGCGGCGGAAATCTTGCGGTGGGGTTCGGCATTGAAAACCAAATGCTCCTCCCATTTATCGCGTCCCTTCGGATTCACCGTCCGCTGCCACGACAGCGGATCATCAAAGCCGTTGGTTCCGATACTCGCTGGGACGTTGTAATGGTAAATCTTACCCACTCGCGCGGCGAACCATCCCTGCGCCATAAACGCCTGTGAAAGCGTCACGACCTCCGGCACCTCCTCACGGAAATGTCGATCGAGATCATAGACCTTGATCCGATCGGGCCGAAGGCCTGTCATCACCGAGGCTCGGGTGGGGTTACAGAGCGGAAGTTGGTTGTAGGCCCGCCGGAAGCAAACCCCCGAGGCAGCGAGCCGATCAATATGAGGCGTTTGAGCCACGGGATCACCGTAGCACCCCAGAGTCGTGGTCAGATCATCGACCGCAATAAAAAGGACATTCAACGGATGACCGGATGAACCCCCCTCCGTAAAGGCATCCTGAGTCTGCCCGGTTTGGGACGCTCCCGACACGAGGAGCACCACACCGATCCATACGAGTTTACCGATGCGCGACATGACTATTGATCTTACTCAGCAATCGGGAGCACACGCCAGCTCACAGTCCCGTATTGATCGGGGAATCGTATCATCGGGTCACCACCGTCAGGCCCGACGGCCTCCCTGAGCGCCTCTTGGAAGATCGCCTCAGGCCGGCCCAATTTCCGAATTGACTCTCCGGAAGAATCCCGTACAACCCGCCCAAGGAGTGCGCCAATCGGCAACCGGCCGATTCTCTTCCGCCAGGTTCACAAAGAGGCGGGATCCTCGCTCTTTCGAGTGCCTGACCGGCATTCTCCCTGATCGCGATTCGAGATGGAAAACCCGTCAACAGAAAACTATACGTCGGTGGACCCCGACGCGGAAACCCTCGTCGAGCCCTCGGGATTCAAGACCCCGTCGTCCGAGGCTCAAGAAACCGAGTCGATTGGCGGCATGGAACGCAGCCAGCTGATCGAGAATTTCCAATCGATTCTCCGGCACCATCGAATCTTTTATCCCGTTGCCTACCGATTCAACCGCCAAATCGGGGAAGGACGCCAGGGGGTCGTCTTCGAAGCCGAACGTCAGGGGTCAAGGGGATGCATCACCAAGCACGCAGTGAAACTCTTCGATCCGAGCATCTATCCGAGCGTCAAAGAGTACTGGACCGACATGGGCCGCATCGCCGCCCAGGTGTCCCGGTTGCACTCCGCTCGATCCCCGAATCTGGCGGACTCCGATATCTACGAAGAAACCAATGGAATCGGATACATCCAGATGGAAATGATCGAGGGCATGAATCTGCGGGCCTTTCTGGAACTCTGTCGGGAACGCTACCTTCATTCCCATTGGCATCGCGAGCGCTCGGACCGCGCGGTCCGGGCGGTGCTCAATGTCTTCGATGGCAGGCTCTGCATCCAACCCGGCGTGGCCATCTATGTCATGCGCCAGATGTTGTCGGGACTCGAGATCCTCAACGCCGCCCGCTACCTGCATTGCGACATCAAGCCGCTCAACGCGATGATCGACCCTCTGGGTTACGTCAAACTCATCGATTTCGGCCGCGCCGTCATGATCAGTGAAACCGGCAATCCCCTGGTCGGAACCCCTCTCTACATGGCTCCGGAGGTTCACGAGCGGAGGCCGGCCACGATCCAATCAGACATCTACGCGGTGGGCTTGATCGGACTCGAACTCCTCCGCGGGGAACGACTGACAGAACGGACCGATCTTTCCGAGGACGAGCTCCTGGACATCAAGCTCAACCTTCCCCATCGCCTGAAGAGTCTCCTTCCCCCCTATGTCCGGGTGAACGAACAACTCGTCGATATTCTCCGTCACTTTCTTCATCCGGATCCCGCTCAGCGCTTCACCGACGCTCAATCGGCCGAATCGGGGCGGGCCGGGCTGGCGACGGTCCACAAACAACTGACCCAAATGGAAATCGACACCGATTACCGGCGCGACCTTGCCGGTCTGATGCACCAACTCGAACGGGACTAACCCACCTCGGACTCACCCCGCTCTTTCTTGCCCAGAACCCTCTGGATCGCCGATCGCAACCCAGGGAGGGCGTTCTCCTCAAACCAGCCATTGCGTCGAAGCCAACGGTTGTTTCGCGGGCTGGGATGAGGCAAAGGGAAGCACTCCGGCAAAAAAGCCTCCCAACACCGAACCGTCTCGGTCAGTGTCTTTCGATGGGTGTTCTTCAGATAATGCTGCTGGGCATATTGCCCGATCACCAAGGTCAGCTCGACCTGCGGCATTCTCTGGAGCAGCGGACCATGCCACTGAGGGGCACACTCCGGGCGAGGCGGCAGATCCCCCGATTTGCCCGTACCCGGATAACAAAACCCCATCGGCACCATCGCCAGACGAGCATCCTGATAAAAGGTAGCCCGATCGACTTGCATCCACGCCCTCAATCGATCGCCACTCGGGTCATTCCAAGGAAGTCCGCTCCGATGCACCCGAATCCCAGGTGCCTGGCCGACGATCAAAAGACG
Organism: Verrucomicrobia bacterium UBA2970; assembly: GCA_002348345.1. Taxonomy (GTDB): domain Bacteria; phylum Verrucomicrobiota; class Verrucomicrobiia; order Limisphaerales; family AAA164-E04; genus UBA2970. The sequence continues at coordinate 222 of DEAY01000045.1, read as the reverse complement.
CGCCTCCGATCGAGCGATGACAACCGGACGGGGGCCCAGTGGCAACTCAGCTTGGCATATCCGGCATGCCTCAATCCGTTTGAGCAGATCAGAAAGCGGTTCCATCATCTCCTGGATCCGGTCATGCTGCGCCGAGCCAGCTTGCCAACGCAAGCCCTGACTCTCCGGTGCCCTCGCACCATCCCTTTCATTGGAAAAAATAGGAATCGCCAGCCGGAGGGA